>JAGTRY010000169.1 GCA_018262235.1 Pseudomonadota bacterium | reverse complement strand
GGAAGCGACCATCGTCAGCAGTGCGCCGCTTTATCTGGAGGTGATCTTTACCACCGCGATTGGCTTCAAGGATCAGATCGAGTTTCGCATCGACGAACCATCAAAGCGCATCGACTTCCGCTCGCGCTCCATGTTTGGCTTGTACGATTTCAACAAGAACCGTTCGCGGATGCAGGATTTCTCGGCTAGTTTCAAGACTGTTACGGTCGACGCCCAAAAAGCCGGGAAAAACTGAAACCCCAGTAACGAACCCGCGGTCATCAGAATTCGGGCAGCAAAGCTTCTTTTATTGACACGGCACGATGAAGAATGAACTTTGCGGGCCTGCTTATGTCGGATGGGCATGGATAAAGAATGCTTATGTCGGATGGGCATGGATAAAGAAGACGCTCGATATCAGAAGCTGGAGCAGTTGCACGAGAGGCGCAAGCAAGTCGTGCGACTGCACCGGAAAGGCATGGGGGTGATGGCGATCGTAGGGATGACCGGGTTGAGTTACCCGGCAGTGAGGCTGGCCGTCGACCTGTATGAAGAAGGGGGCTACGCAGCGCTGAAGCCGACTCCACGGGGTCGCGCATCCGGCGAAGGGCGAACACTGACGTCTGAGCAGGAAGACGCCATCCGCCGCACGATCTGTGACAAGCGCCCCGAGCAGTTGAAGATGGAATTTGCGCTGTGGAATCGGGCGGCGGTCATGCAGCTGATCGAGCGTGAATACGGTATCAAGCTTTCAGTGCGAGGTGTCGGCAACTATCTGTCACGTTGGGGCTTCACGCCACAAAAACCGATCAAGAAAGCCTACGAGCAACGACCGGAGGCCGTGCAAGCCTGGCTCAATGAGCAATACCCGGCGATTGAGAAACGCGCCAAGGCAGAAGGTGGCGAGATTCACTGGGGCGATGAGACGGCCTTGGTCAATACCGACGTGCGGGGCCGCAGCTACGCCCCGGCAGGCAAGACCCCGGTCACTTACACGGTCGGGGGTACGCGACAGAAGCTGTCGATGATTGCCACGGTGACGAATCAGGGCAAGACACGCTGGATGATCATTGACGAGGCATTCAACGCCGACAAGCTGATCGAGTTCCTCGATGCCCTGATCAAGGATTCCGGAAAGAAGGTGTTCTTGATTCTCGACAACCTGCGGGTGCATCACAGCAAGCCGGTCAAGGCTTGGGCCGCTGAACGTCAGGACAAGATCGAGCTGTTCTACCTGCCCAGCTACAGCCCGGAACTGAATCCGGAAGAGCGTCTCAATGCCGACCTCAAGCACGCCATCGGGACGAAAGTGCCGGTGCGCACCAAGGCCAAATTGAAGCTTGCCGCAACCGAGCACATGGTCAATCTCGAACAATCACCCGAGCGGGTCAAAAAATTCTTCCAAGACCCGCGTGTCAAATATGCCGCCTGAAACTTCATACTTCAGCTGGCCGGATCAATAACGCCTCTCGATTGCGCCAAGCCGGCCCGATTGGAACTGCAATTTCTCAAATAGCGTGAAATGCACCACGGGGACTCTGATGGGCATGGCGATAAGCTACATATCTCGAGGAGGAACTGTCATGGCGAGTCAAGGACGGATATCAGTTAACAGAAATGTACCTGAAGCCACGTTGGGTAATGATCATTGCACCGAACAGCCTGATATGCGCAACATGGCCTTTACGCTTTTTCATCACAAGACCGCAATGAGTGACGACCACTGGAAACAGATTGGGGCCTTACTTCAGAAAGCGAACGAAGAACGATCAAAGGTTGTTTATCAAGAACCCTTTGCCTGCCCGCCTGAATTCAAGTAGCCGGACCTCAGAAATTGTAGAAGTCGCGACCTGATCTGACAGACCCCGTTTTGACGGTGCCTGATTGGCAGATCAAATTCAGGTTGGTGACTTTCTGAGGTTCCCCCGAAATTTCGTTTTCCAAGGTTCCTCGCACTCGCTCCCCCAGTGCGGGGCTTTCGCCTTTCTGGCTGTCCAATCATTACGATTCGCCCGCATCTAGACTCTTGGTGTAGATTTGAACTGCTCCCAAGCCAACGCAAGTGCGCAAGCCGCCACCGTCTTCCCGTTTTCGGCCTTGCGCCAACCACAACAAAGCCACAAGGCATGCGAACCCCTATTTCAACCACTGCAGATTGGATTGTCCGCATCGCCTTCAGCCTGATCGCGATCGTGATAATTCTGCTCGGCTATAACTACCTGCACCACGAGTACGCCAAGTACGAGACTCTTGAACTTGAGCGTGTCACGCTCCGGGATGTGAAGCAAACGCTGGAGAAGACCCGCGACACATTTGCCAAGGCGCTATTACCACGCATCCCTGAACGCAATGCACCAGCGAATCTGTTGGTAGACAGCATCAAGTCACTTGAGACGGAGATCAACGCCAAGCGCACGGCCCGCGAGAAGCTCTGGAATGACAGCCCCATCGAGCGTGCACTTCCTGTTTCCCCTAGCTTCCTGAAAATTTCCCAGTTGGACATCGAGATCGCCTACCTGCAACAAGGCTTGGCCTATGTCCGGAACCTCCAATCCTTCGCCGCCGGGCCGGCAGAAGCCAGTCGCCAGATCGCTTGGCACACAAACCATAGCGCCAATCTTGCCGCCCAGATTTTCCAGAACAAGCAAGCACAATGGGAACTCTCCAAACGGGAACCCTTGGCGTGGCAGATACCCCTGACCAACGCATACAAGGAGATGAAAGGCCTTGAGAAAGATGAACGCTCCCTGCAAGGCACCAAGGACCAGCACGATGCAGAACTCACGCGCCAGAAAGCGATCCTTGAAACCCTGAACAAGCGGATCCCGCCAGGTCAGTTTCACCTCGACCAACGAACCGCGGATGGCGTGATTCAGCCCTTCGTGAAGCGCATTGCCGATAATGAGCAGAGACTGGAAGGGTCGAACCTGCGCAAGTACCTGCAGCCAGCTATCGAACTGCTGCCGACTGCAGCGTGGATTCTTGGCCTCGCCCTGCTCTCCCCGCTGCTTGGCAAGGCGATTGCCTATTACCTGATCGCGCCGATTGCTGCCAGTCGTCCGCCGGTACATCTGCTACCGAAATCATCGGGCAAGATTTCAACGTCGATTGATTCGGTGGGCAGCGAGTCGGGGCAAACAATGCCCTCGAGGGTATCGCTACCGATCGTTCTCGACGGTTGCGATGAATTGCTCATCCTGCCGAGCTATCTGCAAGGCATGCCGCGGAATGCGCACGCGGATACAAAGTGGCTGCTCGACTGGTCGATGCCGCTGAGCAGCTTGATCTCCGGGATGTACCGTATGACGCGTATTCGCCCGGCCAGCGAGGAGCGGGTCACGGTATCGTCAGCGACCGATCCCCTTGCCGAATTTTCGTTGCTTCATGTTCCGGCAGGATCGGCACTGGTCTTGCAGCCGAGTTGCCTGGTCGGCCTGGTTCAGGTCCGTGGCGAACTGGTGAAGATCACCCGTCACTGGCGACTCGGAACGCTCAGCGCCTGGCTCACCCTGCAGTTCCGCTACATCGTCTTCCATGGCCCGGCGAAGCTGATCGTCAAGGGGTGCCGTGGGGTACGCGTCGAATCGGCGGTTTCCGGGCGCACGGTCAATCAGGCTGCGACGCTCGGCTTCAGCGCCAATCTGGCATATTCAGTGGCGCGCAACGAGACCTTCACTTCGTATCTGTTTGGCGAGCGAAACCTGTTCAATGACAGTTGGAACGGAGATGGTTCCTGCGTCCATACCGAAACATCGTCTGCGTCGGATCGCTCGGGCATTTTTGGGCGAGGTCTTCAGGGGATGGTGGATACCTTCTTGAAGATATTCGGTATTTGATGGCACGGAAGCAAGAAGACGCTTCCTGGTCATCTAAATCCATCTCGGAATACGTTTGCGAACAGCCACGGTTTCGGTCTTAGGCTGTTCATACCTTGATTACTCAGACCGTTTTCGCAGCAGCGCCCCTACACCTTCCTGTATCATCTTACGAAAGTGAGGAGGACAGGATGAATCGACAGTTACAGCAGCGCAAAGAAATGATTACCGTACCCTCCACATTGCGGCGAATGGCTCTTCTTGTGTCCATCTGCCTTCTCGCCGCCTGCAGCAAGCTTACCGCCGAGAATTACGCAAAGATAAAGGCAGGCATGTCATACAACGAGGTCTCCGGCATCCTTGGCAATCCAACGAGCTGCGATGATGCTGTAGGCTTCAAATCTTGTAAGTGGGGTGACGCCAGGAGCCATGTCACCGTCCGTTTCGCAGGTGATGCCGTAATCCTGCACTCAGCAGAGAACCTTCGCTAAGGCGGCATCACCAAACCCCGATACACGCTGTTGCAAGCCGTTACTTGAACTGGTGTAGTTGCGCCGGTATCTTGCACACATGCGCTAACAAGACATCAGCCTGACGGC
>JAGTRY010000085.1 GCA_018262235.1 Pseudomonadota bacterium | reverse complement strand
GGCGTCGGGCCTTGCGCCAGCTTGTTCTTGTAGTGGTGCTGGGGGCGGTGGGGCTTGGAACGTGGGGCTATCTCATGCGTGCCAGACCCTGGGTGAAGCCGGCCGTGCAAGCGCTCAGTACGCAAGCGCCGACCGCCGCTATGGCCGGCGCGTCGGTTCCCGTCGCTATGCCTGCCGCCGGTTCAGCGCCCGGCCCTGAAGCAGAATCCCGGCCTCCGCCAACGGCAACCCCCCAACCCGCGCCAGCTGAGCGGCCTGTCGTCAAGCCCGCTGCAAAGCCTGCACGCCCGCATGGCGAGGAAGACGCCTACCTGCGCCAGATCCGCCGCCAGCTTGAGCGACACTGAAGGGTTGGAGGGGGCGTGAAAGCCGGGGGCCTCATTCGCGTTCGCCGGAAGCGAGCTGTTGCAGCCATTCCCGCAAGGCGGTCAAAGCCGCTTCATGCGCACGGGCACTTTGCGTGCAGAGTGTGAAAACCTCTCCCGTGGCCTGAAAACCCAGCGGGGCGATCAGCCGGCCCTGGCTGATTTCGCGTTCCACCAGCAAATCCGGGGCGATTGCCACGCCGAGTCCCGCTGCGGCCGCTTCGAGCATCAGCGGCAGGTGGTCGAACTGGCGGCCCGCCGTGAAATCTGTGGGCTCCAGGCCGAGCGTTTGCGCCCAGTCCTGCCAGGCTTGCGGGCGCGAGGCAGTGTGCAGTAAAGGCTGACCGATCAGCGCATTGGGCGTCGTCGGGCGGGTTGGCCAGCTCGGGGCACAGAGCGGGCCGCTGCGTTCGGTGACGAGTGCGGTGGCGTCGATGTTGCGCGGCCAGGGCGCGCGGCCACTGAGGATCAGTGCATCGACGCGAGCACTGGCGAGTTCGGCGAACTCGGCGCTGGTCTGCAGGCGCAGCCGGATCGCCGGATGGGCGGTTTCAAATTCTTCCAGATGCGGAATCAGCCAGTTGGCAAGGAAACTGCCCGGCGCACCGAGTACGATTTCCTGTGTCTGGGCGCTTTGGCGGATTTCCTCGCAGCGTGCTTCGAGCAGCGCCAGCGCCTGGCTGGCAGCTTGCTGCAGGCTGGTGCCGGCAGGCGTCAGGGCTATCCCGGCAGCGTGGCGGCGAAACACTGGCTGGCCGAGCCAGTCCTCGAGCAAGCGGATCTGATGGCTAACTGCGCTGTGGGTCACGCATAGCGCCTGTGCGGCGGCCGAAAAACTGTGGCTGCGCGCGGCAGCCTCGAAAGCGCGCAAGGCATTCAAGGGCGGAAGTTGGCGCATGACCGGGCTTTCATGATGTGAGAAATTTACGCAGCTAGATGCCGAAATATATCGCTTTTTAGAGGGCTTCAAGGCGATTAGGCTGCAAATCCTGTTCAAAGCATAAACAGGAAACGCTATGACTGCTGCACGCACTTACCAGGGCGAAGGCCCGGATCCGGCGGGCATGTTCGGCCCGTATGGGGGCGCCTACATGCCCGAGACCTTGATGCCCGCGCTGCACGAGCTGACCCGTGTCTTCGAGGAAGCCAGTGCCGATGCTGCGTTCTGGGCCGAATACCACGCCATCCTGGCCGATTACGTCGGCCGTCCGAGTCCGCTGACGCTGGCCGCGAAGCTCACGCGTGAACTTGGTGGGGCGCGCATCTGGCTCAAGCGCGAAGATCTGAACCACACCGGCGCGCACAAGATCAACAACTGCACGGGGCAGGTCCTGCTTGCCCGGCGCATGGGCAAGCACCGCGTGATCGCCGAGACCGGTGCCGGACAGCACGGTGTGGCGACCGCCACGGTGTGTGCGCTATTCGGGCTGGAATGCGCGATCTACATGGGCGCCGAGGATATGGCGCGGCAGGCCCCGAACGTGGCACGCATGCGCCTGCTTGGCGCCGAGGTGATGCCGGTGCATAGCGGCACCGCGACGCTCAAGGATGCAATGAACGAGGCGCTGCGCGACTGGATCACGCATGTCGATTCCACCTACTACCTGCTCGGCACCGGCGCCGGCCCGCATCCGTATCCACGTCTGGTGCGCGACTTCCAGCGCATCATCGGCATTGAGACGCGCGAGCAGATCCTTGCCAAGACCGGGCGCCTGCCCGACGCGATGGTGGCCTGCGTGGGTGGTGGCTCGAACGCCATCGGCTTCTTTCACCCGTTTCTCGCTGAGCCGGAGGTGCGGTTCTATGGTGTCGAAGCCGGCGGGCTGGGCATCTCCAGTGGTCAGCATGCGGCCTGCCTGGGGGCCGGGCGGCCGGGCGTGCTGCATGGCAATCTGACTTATTTGCTACAGGACGCCGACGGCCAGATCGAGAACGTCTATTCCGTTTCAGCCGGGCTGGATTACCCCGGTGTGGGTCCCGAGCACGCGTTGCTGCACGACACCGGCCGGGTACGGTACGAATCCGCGACGGACGCCGAGGCGCTTGCCGCCTTTCACTGGCTGGCACGCAGCGAGGGCATCCTGCCAGCGCTGGAAAGCGCGCATGCGCTGGCCTTTGCCCGCAAGCTGGCGCCAACGATGACGCCGCAACAGCACCTCGTCGTGTGTCTTTCGGGGCGCGGCGACAAGGATGTCGACACGGTCTTGCATCACCTGGAGGAATCGCGATGAAACGCATCGAACACACCCTGGCGCGCCTGCGTACGGCGGGGCGTAGCGGCCTTGTGACCTATTTCACGGCGGGCGACCCGGATTTCGACACCAGTCTGACGCTGCTGCGCGGGCTGGCTGCAGCGGGGGCCGATCTGATCGAGCTGGGCCTGCCGTTCAGCGATCCGGTGGCCGATGGGCCGGTCATCCAGGCCGCACATATCCGCGCCCGCGCGGCGGGGCAAACGGTGGCACTCACCCTGGATCTCGTGCACGCCCTGCGCAACACGGATGCCATCACGCCCGTGGTGTTGATGGGCTACCTGAATCCGGTGTTGCAATACGGCATCGAGCGCTTCATGCAGGATGCTGCGCATTCTGGCGTGGATGGCCTGATCCTTGTCGACCTGCCTATCGAACACATTGCTCCCTATGATGCAGCGGCGCGTGCGGCGGGCCTGCATCTGATCCGCATGAGCGCTCCAACTTCGGATGACGCGCGTCTGGCGCAAATCCTCGTGGGCGCGGGTGGCTTCGTCTATCACGTCAGCGTGAATGGCACGACCGGCGCAGGTGCCGCCACACCAGAGGATGTTGCGCAGGCGGTCGAGCGCGTACACCGGCATACCGTGCTACCGGTGGCGGCTGGTTTCGGCATCCGCGAGGCAGCGCAGGTCAAGGCCCTGGCCGGACGTTGTGAGCTGATCGTGGTGGGGTCGGCACTGGTGGCCCGGCTTGCCGATCAAGGCGTGGCCGCGGCGCTCGCCCAGGTGCGCGAACTGGCGGAGGCATGTGCGACCTGATAACGGGGTTCCGGTCTGCTATGCGGCAGGGAATATCACGGTTTTGATGCGTTTGCGTGCCGCTGCTCAGACCGCCAGGCCGCGCAGGTAGCGGAGGATGCGTCCCTTGTAATGGCTGCCATCCGGCTGGGTGCAATCGGCGCGGGTATCGCTGAGCTGGAAGCCGAGCGCCAGCATGTGCCGATTGAAGTGTGCGCGGTTGCCACGATCCGGATCGACGATCATGACTTCGGCCGTATTCCGGGTATGTGCCTGGATGAAGGCGGGCAGCACACCGGCTTCGTCGCGCTCGTAGAGTACGTCGCTGCCGATGATCAGATCGAATTGGCCAAGTGCCGCGCACTGTGCCTGCCAGCTTGTGCGGATGTAAGGCAATGGCGCCAGGGTGTTGAGTCGCAGGTTTTCCAGCAGGAAACGGCCAGCGAGCGGGTGGATGTCGCTGGCGGTGATGTTGGCGCCACGCCGGTGCGCCACAAGGCTGGCGAGTGCCAGACCACAACCGAGTTCAAGGATGCGCTCGCCACTCACTGCGCGCTGTGCCATGAGGCGTGCCAGTACTTGCCCTGACGGCCATAACAAGCCAAACAGTGGCCATATCGCCGAGGAAATGCCCAGCGCTTCGGATTCCCCGAGCGGATCGGCGTACTGCGCTCTATCAAGCAGTGAACGAATCTGAAGATCGGCTTCGCCTGCAATGGCGATGCTTTCGTGCTTGATCTGGTATCCCTGCACGGGATGCGCCTTCCTGCATGAACTCACGGCGAAAGCGTCTGTAGCGCAACGCGCGGAGCGTGGATCGGGTTCGGCGGCGGGGAAATTGTCCGGAAGAATCCGGAACGAGCCGTACGGCGGGAAGACCGCCAGGCGGTGCGCAGGGCGCATTTACGCGGAGCAAAACAGCCAGGCTGCGAGTTGTCGCAGCCGCCGGCGAAGGATACGCGCGGGGAAAAGGCGCGTCTATTCTTATTGAAACTGTAAAAAACAACAAAATCACCAATAACTATGTTTCTAAGGGTGTCTTTTTGGGTGAACTGTTTGCAGACCAGAGATAATTTTGCAATTGCTCACACTATTTTCCCCAGATCACTCATCTGTATGACTGCTTCTTTCTTGCTTCGGGGCCGCCATGACCGAGGACCGTGGTCCGCTTCGTGGATTGTCCTGATGATGTTTGCGGTGCTCGCGCCTGTCCGTGCCGCAGAAACAGAGGTGCTGCAATCGAAGAGGTGCCTGAATCCCTACCCGTGTGCGGGGCGTCATACGCGGCAGGAGAACATGGCTTATCGTGACGCAGACCTGAAGGTGGTGACTCATGAGGCCATGCCGGGCATGGCACGGCCTGCCGCGGGCTTGTTGCCAGTGGAATTCTCTCCGGATGCGCCGCCGCGTGCAGCCGAAACAAGCGAGCGTTCGCTTGATGCCCGGGCCTGGATCCTGATCGTCAGCGCATTGGCAGTCCTGGGGCTGGGGTTGGGATGCATTGCGCTGGTATTCCTGCGCCTGAACCGTCGGCTCAAACGCGAGATCTCAAACCGTGAGGAGATGAGTGCCGCGTTGGCCGAACAGGAGCGGAATTTCCGCTTTATCACCGAGCATTCGGAAGACGTGATCTGGACTCTCGATATCGCGTCATGGCGTTTTACCTATATGAGCCCCTCCGTGATGCGCTTGCGGGGATATACCGTGGAGGAAGCCATGCGCCAGTCGGCCTTCGAAACCTTGACGCCGGAGTCTGCCGTGCGTGCCGAGGTTTTTCTGGCCGAGGCGATTGCCAGGTGGAAGGCGGGAGACCGCTCTGCACGAACGATAGAAGTCGATCAGCCGCACAAGGATGGGCATAGCGTGCATATCGAGGTGGTTACGACCGTACATGGCGACGAACACGGCAACCCGTCTTTCTTGCTGGGGGTGAGTCGCAACATCACGGAGCGCCGGAAAGCCGAAGCGTCCATGCGTAGCCTGGCTTTTCATGATTCGCTGACCATGCTGCCCAATCGCCGTCTCTTGCTGGATCGTTTGCAGCAGGCAATTTTCCGGGCACGGCGTGATCAGACCCGCGTTGCCCTGATGTTCCTGGACCTGGATGAATTCAAGCCGATCAATGATCGGCTCGGGCATGCGGTGGGTGACTGGTTGCTGATCCAGGTGGCTGCACGCATGCTCGGTTGCGTACGTGAGTCCGACACGGTTGCGCGTTTGGGGGGCGACGAATTCGTGGTGCTTTTGCCCAGTGTCGAGTGGGACGCTGACGCGTTGGCCGTTGCCGAGAAAATCCGGGCGTCGCTCAATCAGCCATTCATCACGGCCCAGGGAGAAACCCTGCAGATTTCATCTTCAACCGGGGTCGTGTTTTTCCCGGAACACGGGAGCAACGAAACCCTGTTGCTGACCTGCGCTGACGAAGCGATGTATCAAGCCAAGGAAGCGGGTCGTAACCGGATTGAGGTTTACCGTGCCGACGCAATATCGGATGGGGCGGATAGTGTTTCTTCCTATCTGAGCTGGAAGCCTGCGTATGCGTGCGGGGACGCGCGCATCGATGCCGATCATCGCTTGCTGTTCGAGTTGGGAAATTCCTTGATGGCTGCCTCGGTGCGCAGCAAGGATGAACCGGAGTTTTTCCTGAGGGCGCTGGATGATCTGGTGAAACACACGATCATGCATTTTGCCCATGAGGAAGCGGTACTGGCCAAGCTGGGTTACAGCGGACTGGCCGAGCATATCGAGGAACATCGCCGTTTGGTGGCGCGCGCCAGAGAATTGCAACTGGAGGCGCAGCAAGACAGTTTGAACATCACCCAACTGGTGGAGTACCTGAACCGGGATGTGATTGCCGAACACATGATTGTCGAGGATTTGAAGTTCTTCTACCTGTTCCACAAAGCGCATTGAGTAACAGTGCGAGGCTTTGCGCAGAAATGAAAAACGGGTAGCGGGCTACCCGTTTTTCATTGTCTGGCCGTTTTGCCTGGAGCTTGGACTTATTTTCCCCAGCTGTCCTTCAAGGTTGTCGTGCGGTTGAAGACCAGTTTGCCGTTGCCGTGATCCTTGCGGTCGGCCACGAAATAGCCGTGCCGTTCGAACTGGAAGCTGGTTCCGGCCGTAGCTGTGGCCAGACCGGGTTCAACCCAGGTCTGCACGATCTTTTTGGCATCCGGATTGATGGCCGCGAGAAAATCGCGTCCGCCCGCGTCCGGCTGGGCTTCGGTGAACAAGCGGTCGTACAGGCGAATCTCGGCAGCGATCCCTTGAGTGGCCGAGACCCAGGTGATCACTCCCTTGACCTTGACGGCATCGGCACCGGGTGTGCCGCTCTTGGTGTCTGCCACGACTTCGGCAAGCACGGCGGTGACCTTGCCGTCGGCATCTTTCTCGCAGCCGGTACATTTGATGACGTAACCATACTTCAGGCGTGTCATGTTGTCCGGGAAGAGTCTGCGGAAACCTTTCTCCGGCACTTCCTGAAAGTCTTCGCGTTCGATCCACAGTTCCGGCGTGAGGTTGAAGAGGCGTTGCCCCATTTCCTCGTGGTGCGGATGTACGGGGGCTGAGCAAGGTTCGGCGTGGCCTGCACCGAATAGCGCATCCCAGTTGGTGAGCTTGAGCTTGAGCGGGTCCAGCACGGCCATCGCACGGGGGGCTTTCTCGTCCAGATCGTCACGCAGCGCGCCTTCGAGGATGGAATAGTCGATCCAGCTATCGCCCTTCGACACGCCGATGCGCTCGCAGAAGAGCTGGATCGCACCAGGCGTGTAACCGCGCCGGCGCAGGCCGACGATGGTGGGCATGCGCGGGTCATCCCAGCCGTCCACGTGCTTCTCTGTGACGAGTTGCATCAGCTTGCGCTTGCTGGTGATCACGTAGGTGAGGTTCAGACGCGCGAACTCGTACTGATGCGGCAGCGGGTCGGCGAACATGCCGGCATCGCGCAGCTGGCCGAGCAGCCAGTCGTAGAACGGGCGCTGATCTTCGAATTCGAGCGTACAGATTGAATGCGTGATGCGTTCCAGCGCATCTTCAATCGGGTGGGCAAAGGTGTACATCGGGTAGATGTGCCACTTGTTGCCGGTGTTGTGGTGCTCGGCGAAGCGGATGCGGTAGATCGCCGGGTCGCGCAGATTGATGTTGGGGGAAGCCATGTCGATCTTCGCGCGCAGCACCATGCTGCCTTCCGGGTGTTTGCCGTCGCGCATTTCACGGAAGATGCGCAGGTTTTCCTCGGCCGGGCGATCCCGCCAGGGAGAGTTCTTGCCCGCTTCGGTCAGGGTCCCGCGGTTGGTACGCATCTCGTCCGGCGTCTGCTGGTCGACGTAGGCCATGCCGCGTTCGATCAGCAGCTCGGCGGCACGGTACATGAAGTCGAAATAGTCGCTGGCCTGATACTGGTGATGGGTGCCATGGGCGTCCCACGAGAAGCCCAGCCACTGGATGGCGTCGAGGATGGAATTGACGTACTCGAGGTCTTCCTTCTCGGGGTTGGTGTCGTCAAAGCGCATGTGGCATACACCGCCATACTCGCGTGCCAACCCGAAGTTCAGGCAGATCGACTTGGCGTGACCAACGTGCAGATAGCCGTTTGGCTCTGGCGGAAAGCGCGTGCGGATCTTCGCCGGGTCAGGCTGGCCTGCGGCATGCAGGCTGGCGTCGCCGGGAACGCCGGCCCAGCCGCGACCGGCAAACTTGTTGGCGGCCAGGTCGGCTTCGATGATGTTCTTGAGGAAATTGGTGGTTTGCGCGGCAGCAGGGGCAGCGTTCTTGTCAGGTGCGCTCACGGGTTCGGGTTCCGGGAATGGTTCGGCGATGGTTCGCAAGCCCGCATTCTAACGTCCGGCAGGCATTCGAGGCAGCCCATATACGTGCTGGATGTGTCTGCCCGCCTGGTCATGGCGATCCATGGCGTGAATGCTTGAACATTTCCATCGGGGTCAGGCCGAAATTGCGGCGGAATGCCGCGGTGAATGCCGAGGGGGATGCATAGCCGGCGTCCAGAGCCACGCGCGTGACCGGCTCGCCGCGTTCCAGTGCCGCCAGGGCCAGTAACAGGCGCAGGCGCTGGCGCCAATCGCCGAAGCTCATGCCGGTCTGTTGCACGAAGAATCGCGCCAGACTGCGTTCGCTCAACCCGACCAGCTCGCCCCAGCCCGCCATGGTGCGCGTGTCGTCCGGATGGGCCTGTAGTTCAGCGCAGACGCGGCGCAGGCGTGATTCGGTGGGCAAGGGCAGGTTGAAAGCTACTTCGGGCAGGTGGGTGAGCTGATCAATCAGCACTTGCACCAAGCGCCCGGCTTCGCCGGCCTCATCGTAGTCGGCCGGCAGGGCGCTGAGTGCAAGGATCAACTCACGGACCAGTGCGGTGATGCTGATGACCTTGCAACGCGGCTCAGCCCAGCTCATGAGCGGGCTTGCAACGTAGAGGCTGCGCATCTCGGTCAGCGCTGCATTGGTGGCCTGATGTTCGGTGTCCGGTGGTATCCAGATTGCGCGCGCTGGTGGCGCCATGAAACTGCCGTCACGGGTTTCGATGGCCAGCACGCCACTCACTGCCCAGGTGAGTTGCCACCAGTCGTGCCGGTGCCAGGGCGTGAATGCCCCCGGTAGGCGGTCGTCGACGCGCGCCACCACCGGGCGTGGCAGGCTCGCATAAGTGGGCGGCGTGAGGATGATCGGAGTTTGTCTGTTTTGAGACATGTTGTGGCTTTCTGTCGTTAGACGGAATTCTCATCCATGCTTATAGTCCAGACAAGCCTGCCGCAGGGCAGGACGCCACTTTAGTCAGGAGAGCCGTTTTGAGCAGTCAGGCAACACAGGAAACCTCGTATCGCGTGCTGGGCGCTATCAGCCTCTCGCACTTCCTCAACGACATGATGCAATCGCTGATCCTGGCGATGTATCCGCTGCTCAAGGGGGGCTTCAATCTGAGCTTCGCGCAGATCGGCCTGATCACCTTTACCTTCCAGGCGACGGCCTCGCTGCTGCAACCGCTGGTGGGCATGTATACCGACAAGCATCCCAAACCTTATTCGTTGATGTTCGGCATGTGCTGTACCTTGGTTGGATTGCTGCTGCTGGCGACGGCCTCGAACTATCCGATGCTGTTGTGTGCGGCAGCCCTGGTGGGGAGTGGTTCTTCGGTATTCCATCCGGAGTCCTCACGCGTGGCGCGCATGGCTTCAGGTGGCAAATTCGGGCTTGCACAGTCGGTATTCCAGGTGGGAGGCAATGCCGGTACGGCGATGGGGCCGCTGCTGGCCGCGCTGATCGTGATTCCGAACGGGCGTGGCAGTGTGGCCTGGTTCTCGCTGGCGGCCTTGCTGGCGATCATGGTGCTGTGGAAAGTTGGCCAGTGGTACGCACATCAGCAGGCGCTCGGACATTTCAAGGCGAAACTGCGTCAGGGGGCAGGTGACTCAGGCTTGTCCCGCGGCAAGGTGATCGCTTCCATCTGCATCCTGCTGACATTGATCTTCTCGAAATATTTTTACCTGGCCAGCCTGTCGAGCTATTTCACTTTCTACCTGATGGAGAAATTCCATCTGCCGCCGCAGTCCGCACAGATTCATCTGTTCGTCTTCCTGTTTGCGGTGGCGCTGGGCACCATCATCGGCGGGCCGGTGGGAGACCGCATCGGGCGCAAGCGTGTGATCTGGGTGTCGATTCTCGGTGTAGCCCCTTTCACCTTGCTGTTGCCGCATGTCGGGCTGACCGCCACGACGGTGCTCAGTTTCATCATCGGGCTGATCCTCGCGTCGGCCTTCTCCGCGATCATCGTGTATGCGCAGGAATTGATGCCGGGACGCGTCGGGATGGTTGCTGGCCTGTTTTTCGGTTTTTCCTTCGGGATGGGGGCGGTCGGCGCGGCACTGCTGGGCAAACTGGCCGATTTACAGGGCATCGAATTCGTCTATCAGGTCTGTGCGTTTTTACCGCTGCTGGGCTTGCTGACGGCGTTCCTGCCGGACATGAAAGACAAGGCGAGACGCTGAACCGGATCCAGTCAGGCAGAGGTCTGCAAGGCTTTGCCAGACCTGCCGGAGCAGGCTGTTTGCCCTCTGCAGGGCAGGGTGATGGAATGCCTTGTGTTGCAGTGCACCATCAGGCACACTCGGATTCATCACACCGAGGTGCCCGATCATGTTCAAGCTCCACGAATCTGCTCTGCCAAGTCTGAGTCTGGCCCTGCAAGGTGGGGGCGCGCACGGGGCCTTTACCTGGGGCGTACTGGATGCACTGCTTGAGGACGGGCGTTTCCGTTTTGACGGGATCAGTGGCACCAGTGCTGGCGCAATGAATGCGGTGGCTTTCGCCAACGGCTGGATGCAGGGCGGGGCTGACGGTGCGCGGGAATGTCTGGCGCGATTCTGGGAAGGCGTGGCGCTGATGAGCAACACGGACATCCTGCCACCGGTGATGGATGCCTCCGTGCTGAGTCCCGGGACGGCGTGGATGATGCAGCTGACGCGCTGGTTTTCGCCTTATCAGCTCAATCCGCTGGACTTGAACCCGTTGCGCGATCTGGTCGTGGAATGCTTTGATTTCGAGCGCTTGCGCGAGCACTCACCGTTCGAGCTGTTTGTCGCTGCGACGCATGCAAACAGTGGGCATCTCAAGCTTTTTCGCAATGCGCAGCTGAGTGCGGACGCACTCCTGGCTTCCGCCTGCCTGCCAACTGTCCACCGGGCCATCGTGATTGATGGCGAGCCGTACTGGGATGGGGCTTACGCGGCCAATCCGGCGGTATTTCCGCTGTTCCGGTTCTGTGACAGTCGCGACATCCTGATCGTGATGCTGGCGCCGCTGGAGCATGAGCGCACCCCGCGTGGTGCGGAGGAAATCCAGCAGCGCACACTGGCCCTGGGATTCAACAATTCCTTTTTGCGCGAAATGCGCCTGCTTGCCGCAATGCGTGACATGGCGGCTGAAAGTGGCTGGCTCAGCGGTACGCTGGAGCAACGCCTGCTCGGCATCCGTTTCCATCTGATCGAAGGCGAAGCAGTACTGGGGAATCTGGCGGCGACCACCAAGATCGTCGCCAACCAGGCTTTCCTGCATCGCCTGCGAGATGCTGGACGGGCAACTGCCGCACGCTGGCTGGCAGCGCAGGCGCCGGCCGTGGGGCATCGGGCCAGCGTGGATATCGGCAGGCTGTTCCTGCCGCACTGAACCGCTTGAAGGTCTAGACCTTCAAGCGCTCGATCAGCGCCGATTCGAGCTGCACGGTCTTGGCGCTGTTGTCCAGATCCGGGCTGCTGACCAGGAACGTATCTTCGGCGCGTTCCCCCAGCGTGGCGATCTTGGCTGTGTGCAGATTGATGCGATGCTCGGCCAGTGTTTGTGCCACGGCCAGGAGCAAGCCAGGACGGTCGGCGGCGACGATGGACAGGATGAAGTGCTGGCCGCGTTCATCAGGTTGCAGACTGACTGACGGAACAATCGGGAAGTGTTTGAGCTGGCGTGACAAACGCCCGCTGGCTGGCACGTCGACGGGTGCCTCGGCGCGCAGTTTTTCCGTCAGCTCATGCTCGATCAAGCCCACCACATCGCGGTAGTTACCACTTTCGTTCGGGTCCATTACCACGAAGCTGTCCAGCGCATAGCCGTTGCCGGTGGTGTGGATCTTGGCGTCAACGATGCTGTAGCCCAGACGCGCGAAAAAGCCGCACAGGCGCGCGAACAGATCGCGCTGGTCGCGGGTATAGACCATGACCTGGATGCCGGTTTCAACCTGACTCGGGCGTGCTTTGACGACCGGCCATTCGGTGAGCGGGCGGTGATAGAGCATGCGGGTGTGCCAGGCAATTTCGTCGGCATCGTGGCGCAGAAAGTACAGCGTATCGAGTTCGCGCCAGAAGCCGTCTTCAGTATTGGGACGCAGACCGAAGAAACGCAGTTTGGCGCGAGCGACTTCCTGGCGCTCGGAGATGCCCAGCAGTTGATCGGGCGTATTGCCACGCAGGAGCTGGCGTGTGGCAAGAAACAACTCTTCGAGCAACTTGGCTTTCCAGCCATTCCAGACCTTGGGACTGGTGCCACGGATGTCGGCATGGGTCAGGATGTAGAGCGCGGTGAGGCGGCGTTCGGTGCCCACCAGTGCGGCAAATCGGTGGATGACGTCGGGGTCGGCAAGATCCTGTTTCTGGGCGACTTGCGACATCGTCAGGTGGTGCTCCACCAGCCAGACCACCAGCTCGGTGTCTTCCTTGGCCAATCCATGCGAGCGGCAGAAGCGGCGTGTGTCGACCATCCCGAGAATGGAGTGGTTGCCGCCGCGCCCCTTGGCAATGTCGTGGAACAGTGCGGCGATGAAAATCAGCCAGTAACGGTCGAACTCGTTGATCAAGCGGCTCATCAGGGGATATTCGTGCGCATGTTCCTCCATCACGAAGCGGCGGACATTGCGCAACACCTGCAGGATGTGCTGATCGACGGTGTAAGCATGGAACAGGTCATGCTGCATCTGGCCGACGATGCGCGCGAAAGCCGGCAGGTAGGTGCCCAGGATGCTGTACTGGTTCAGTCGCCGGAATTCGTGGGTCTGGCCGCGCGGCTCCTGCAGCAGACGCAGGAACAGGGCCCGATTGATCGGATCGCGACGGAACTGTGGCGTGATGAGCTTGCGGGCATGCCACAGGGCGCGCAGTGTGCGCACGGTCATGCCTTTGAGTTCGGGGTGCTGCTCCATGAGCAGGAAACTTTCCAGGATCGAACTCGGCACACGTTCAAAAACCTGATCGTCAACGATGTCCAGCTGATCACCAACGGCCTGGAAGCGTTCGTTCAGGCCCCGGGGCTGGTACGCGGCGAGAGGCAGGTAACGCGCGCCCAGGTTTTGCAGCAGGATGGTGTTGAGCTGGGTGATTTTCTTGGCCGCAAGATAGTAGCGCTGCATCATCACTTCGGACGCGCGTCGCGCCTTGGTGGGCTTGACTGAGAAAGCTTTGGCCAGTGCTTCCTGATGATCGAAGATCAGACGGTCTTCACGCCGACCAGCAATGTAATGCAGGCGGATGCGCACTTGCTGCAGGGTTCGCTCGTTGCTGCGCAGGGCTTTGACTTCTTCGGCGGTGATCAAGCCATGGCGGGCTAGATCACTCCAGCGTGTGCCCAGGCCGGAAGCCAGCGCGATCCAGATGATGTTCTGCAGGTCACGCAGGCCGCCGGGGCTTTCCTTGCAGTTGGGTTCGACCGAGTACGGCGTCTGGTTGAAGCGGTTGTAACGCTGCTCCTGCTCGGCACATTTGGCGTGAAAAAACGCTTCGGGATCGAAGTTGGCAGTAGTGCCAGCAATGAAACGGCGATAAAGCGCCAGATTGCCGGCCAGGCGGCGCGACTCCAGCATGTTGGTCTGAATCGTGACATCGTGCGCCGCTTCTTCTACGCAAGCCTCCACGGTGCGGACGCTATGGCCGATATCCAGGCCGAGATCCCAGAGCTGACCGATGAACCGCTCGATGCGGGCGCCAAGTTCGATATCGGGCTCCTGGTCCAGCAAGACGAGGATATCCACATCCGAATACGGGTAGAGCTCGCCACGCCCATAGCCGCCCACTGCAACCAGGGCTGCGCTGGCGGGCAGGGACGCCAGTCGCCAGAGTTCTGCAAGCACTCCGTCCACCAGTTTGGCCCGTCCATGCAACAGGCGCGT
>JAGTRY010000084.1 GCA_018262235.1 Pseudomonadota bacterium | reverse complement strand
CCGATGATGGCGTGCCGCTCACGCTTGGCAGCCATGTTTCGGTGGGGCACATGGCTATATTGCATGGCTGTACGGTGGGGGATGGCACGCTGATCGGCATGAATGCGGCCGTACTCAATGGTGCAGTGATCGGCAAGCATTGCCTGATCGGCGCCAAGGCCTTGATCCCTGAGGGCAAGGTGATTCCGGATCGCTCGCTGGTGGTCGGCACGCCGGGGCGAATCATCCGCGAGCTGACGGATGACGAAGTTGCGCGCATCTGGGCCAGTGCCGAAACCTATGTAAACAATGCGGAGCGTTTCCGCACAAGCTTGCGACAGCTTTGACATGATTGCCCTGATCCAGCGGGTTTCCCGTGCAGCCGTCCACGTCGAGGGTCGTTGCGTTGGCGAGATCGGCAGCGGCTTGCTGGCCTTGATCGGCGTGCAACGTGGCGACGAGCCTGCGCAGGCACAACGCCTGCTGGACAAGTTGCTGGCCTTTCGCGTGTTCCCCGATGAGGCCCAGCGCATGAACCACTCGCTGGCCGACTCCGGCGGCGGGCTCCTGCTGGTCTCTCAATTTACCCTGGCGGCCGACACCAAAAAGGGCACACGCCCCAGTTTCACCCCGGCCGCAGCACCTGACGAAGCTCATGAGTTGTTCGACCATCTGGTCAGGCTGGCACGTAGCGCCCACCCGATAGTCGCCACGGGGGAATTCGGGGCAGACATGCAGGTCAGTCTGGTCAACGATGGGCCGGTCACCTTCTGGCTGGAAACCTGATGAAACGGCGCGCTTCTGGCGTTGGGAAAATATTTCGCAACATGCTGCGCTTCCCATTTCTGGCCCTCTTTTTCTTGCTGGCAGCTTGCTCCAGCACACCGCCCGCACCCGTTCCGCAAAAGCCGGCAAGTGCCATTCCGGCAGAACGCAGCAAGCCGGAAGATCAACGCTATGCCAACGAAATCGTGCTGTTTGCGATGGGCCTGCTGGATACCGGCTACCGCTTTGGTGGCAGTAATCCTGACGCCGGGCTGGATTGCAGCGGCATGGTGAGTCTGGTTGTGGAACAGGCCACGGGGCGCAAGCTGCCGCACAATGCCGCCAAGATCGCGGCGCAAACCCGCCCGATCAGCCGGGACCAATTGCTGCCGGCCGATCTTGTTTTTTTCAATACAAGCGGCCCGACCTTCTCGCACATGGGGATCTACCTGGGCGACGGGCGTTTCGTCCATGCGCCATCCAGCAAGGGGCGGGTACGCGTGGACAGGCTGGATGCGAGTTATTATGCGCAGCGCTTCTCCGGGGCAAGAAGCCTGTTTTGAGCCTTTTTAGGTGCCGCAACACTGAAGAACATCCGGACGAGCTAGCCCGTTTGCATTGTCGTAGCCGCCAATGGGTCAAGAAACCATTGCTGGCGCCGTTACAAACCGTTAATGCTTCATGTGCTTGCCCACAGACGCCCTCCCGGACCCTGTTTCCACCATGAGAACTGAAACTGCCCTGCTTCGCTTGCTCAAGAAGCTCCAATCCCTGGAAGCCTCGCGTGACCGGCTTTGCATTGCTGAATCGGTAGTCGTTGCAACCCAGGAAATTCTTGATGCGCGCTTTGCCCTGCTACACGGTTTTCGCGCCACGGCCCATGGCTATGTCACCGCGCCGCTGGCCTGGGCCGTGGCAGGAGATGGTTCTGCCACGACCAACCTCGACCATCTGGATGTCGAGGAAACCCATCTGGCGGCCGAACCTTTGCTCGAAGAATGTGCGTTGGCAGCACAAGGCTACGCACAAGCTGAACAAAACGGGCTCTGGGCCCTGGCTTTCGCCATAGGCCCTGCCGGCGCGCCGGTAGCAGTTGTCGAAGTCCATTGTTCAACGCCCCCCACGACGGCTTTGCGCGATTGCGTGCATGAATTGCTGAGTATCTATGCCGAACATCTGGGTCTGCTCGATTACGCCGAACTGGATACGCTGACCCGGCTGCACAACCGCAAGACCTTCGATGAGAATTTCGAGCGTTTCATCAGCATGGCAGAACAAGCCGCCCAGCGTCGCGACGGAAATGTCGTTACCGAAAATGCGGAAGAACGTCACTGCTGGCTGGCAGTTGCCGACATCGACAAATTCAAGCGCATCAATGACAACTTCGGCCATCTGTTTGGCGACGAAGTCCTGATCCGCATTGCAGACCTGATGAAGAAAAGCTTTCGCAACAGCGACAAGCTCTTCCGCTTCGGGGGCGAAGAGTTCGTCATCCTGCTGCGTTTCGTCTCGGCCGAAAATGCCAATCATGTGCTGGAACGTTTCCGTGCCGCGGTTGAAGAACACGAATTTCCCCAGGTTGGGCAGGTCACCTGCTCGCTGGGTTATGTACAGATCGATCCACTCCTGACTCCCGCAGAAATCCTTGGTCGTGCCGATGAAGCACTCTATTTCTGCAAGGAAAACGGCCGCAACCAGATCCAGCACTATCAGGAACTGGTCCAGCAGGGTCTGATTGATGCCCCTGCCGCCACACCTGTCATCAATACCGATCTACAGGCCGATATCGACGCCCTCTTCGATTAGCCCACAGCCTCGTCACGCAACACGCAAGTGGCCCCCACACGCGAATTACGACTTGTGACTCGCGATTTGTGCCCCAATCAGTCAAAATAGCGCCCTTTCGGCAAGCGCCCTGCTTGCATCACGCTCATTCCGAGAATCGACCATGTCAGAACAGAACAACATTCCCGCCGAACAAGTCGTGCAGGATGAAAACCAGCTCATCGCTGAACGTCGCACCAAGCTCACCGAATGGCGCAAAACAGGCAAAGCTTACCCGAACGATTTTCGCCGCGAGAATCTGGCGGCAAAGCTTCACGCCGGATACGGCGACAAGACGCCCGAAGCGCTTGATGCAGAGCCAGTCTCGGTCGCTGTGGCAGGGCGCATCATGCTCAAGCGCGTGATGGGCAAGGCCTCCTTCATTACCATCCAGGACATGTCTGGCCGCATCCAGCTATATGTCACCCGTGACGGCGTGGGCGAAGAGGTTTATGCCGATTTCAAGACCTGGGACATTGGTGACATCGTTGGCACGACCGGTGTGGTATTCAAGACCAAGAGTGGCGAACTCTCGGTGAAGTCCGAAACCATCCGTCTGCTCTCCAAGTGTCTGCGCCCGCTGCCGGACAAATTCCACGGCATGTCGGATCTGGAGCAGCGCTATCGTCAGCGCCACCTCGATCTGATTACCAACGAAGAATCGAAGAAGACCTTCGTGGCCCGCAGCAAGCTGGTCTCGGCCATCCGTCGCTACATGGACGAGCACGGCTTCCTCGAAGTCGAAACCCCGATGATGCACCCCATTCCCGGCGGGGCTTCGGCCAAACCCTTCATCACGCATCACAATGCGCTGGACCAGCAGATGTTCCTGCGCATCGCGCCGGAGCTGTATCTGAAACGCCTCGTGGTCGGCGGGATGGAGAAGGTCTACGAGATCAACCGCAACTTCCGCAACGAGGGGCTCTCGCCGCGCCACAACCCCGAATTCACGATGATCGAATTCTATGAAGCGTATGCCGATTACCGCACGCTGATGGACTTCGTCGAAGGCCTGCTGCGCCACGCTGCGCGCGAAGCACTGGGCACCGAGCAATTCCAGTATCAAGGCCGCGACCTTGATCTGGGCAAGCCCTTCGACCGTCTCACTGTGATCGAAGCCGTGATGAAGTACTGCCCGGAATTCACGGAAGCCCAACTGACCGATGCCAGCTGGTTGCGCGAACAACTGGAAACCCGCAAGGCGCTGCCCAAGGGTGAAGTCGGCCTTGGCGCACTGCAACTCGCATTCTTTGAAGAAACAGCGGAGTCGCAATTGTGGAACCCCACCTTCATCATCGATTACCCGGTTGAGGTCTCCCCGCTGGCGCGTGCCTCCGACAAGAATCCGGGCATCACCGAACGCTTCGAACTCTTCATCGTCGGTCGGGAAATTGCCAACGCCTTCTCCGAGCTGAACGATCCGGAAGATCAGGCCGAGCGCTTCCTCGCACAGGCCAAAGCCAAGGATGCCGGCGATGAGGAAGCCATGTATTACGACGCGGACTACATCCGTACGCTCGAATCCGGCCTCCCCCCCACCGGCGGCTGTGGTATCGGTATCGACCGCCTGGTCATGCTGCTCACCGACAGCCCGGCCATTCGTGACGTGATCCTCTTCCCGCAAATGCGCCCGGAATGAATCTCAAGCCTGCTGTAACAGCCTAATGAATCCTGAACTGGAGAAAAACTTGTCCGTCGAACTCAACCGCCCGCTTCCCCTGCTCGTACAACGCATTGAGCAGGAGGCTATTGTCCAGGGCAACGAAATCCTGAAAATCGACCATTTCCTGAATCACCGCATCGAACCGGCCTTCATGCAGATCATGGCGCACGAAATTGCCGAACGCCTGCGTGCCTTCAAGCCGGAAATGATCCTTACTGCCGAGGCCAGTGGCATTGCCCCCGGCCTGATGGTGGCGCTGGAACTGAATGTACCGATGGTATTCGGCAAAAAGTATCATCCGGAAGTTGAAACACCGATGCTCTCGCGCCTGATCACGTCCCCCACCAAAGGTGGTGAAGTCCGCATGGTCGTAAGCCAGCGCTACCTCAAGGCCGGACAACGCATCGCCATTGTTGACGACTTTCTCTCGAATGGCCGCACGGCACTGGCACTGGTGGAAATAGCCCGTGAAGCAGGCTGTGAACCGGTCGCCGCAGCCTTCCTGGTCGAAAAATGCTTTAAGCGTGGCCATGAACTGATGCAGCAAGCCGGAGTCCCGGTCATCACACTCGCCCAAGTTGAAAAACTTCAGGACGGAAAAGCCCACCTCAAGCAAGCCTGAAAACCGCATTGAAAAGCTGGCACAAACCAGGCCAGCTCTATATAATGCGCGGCTCGCGGAGAGGTGGCAGAGTGGTCGAATGTACCTGACTCGAAATCAGGCGTAGGTGTAAGCCTACCGAGGGTTCGAATCCCTCCCTCTCCGCCACGGAATCAAGCACTCAGGCCCGTTTCGACAGAAACGGGCCTTTTTGTTTTTGACGCCATGTAGCCAATTGATGCATCAAAACACATCTCAACCAACACTTATCGCCGCAAACTCAGCCGGCAATCAGACACAGCCCAGCTCTCTTTGAACTTCAAGCCACTTGATCAGAGCTACAAACTGTTCAGAACCACCTACAACGCAAGCGGCCGAAACTTTCAGCATTGCTGAGTGTGGAATGCGCCCTGTTGTTGCCAGATTTGCCAAAACTTAGTTGGTCAACATAGAATGAGAACCATTCTCATCCATGTCATCAAATCAGTATCCACGATGACAGCCTGCAACAAGAAGGCAACCGTGTCCGCAACCACCGCATCCATTGCTGATTTCGCACACCAGAGGCAGATCGAACGTCTTTATTCTGAGCATCATGGCTGGTTACGCAGCTGGCTGCGCAAGAAGCTCGGCAATGCGTTCGACGCCGCCGATCTGGCACATGACACCTACTTGCGCATCATGGCCACAGAGCGCGTACCGGAACCAGACGAATCACGCCGCCACCTGAGCCAGATCGCCAATGGTCTGATCATTGATCTCTATCGCCGCCGGCAGATCGAAGCCGCCTACCTGGACTCACTTGCCCAACTACCGGAGCAACAAGCTCCGTCAGAGGAAGCCCGTGCCTTGGTCATCGAAGCATTGGTCGAGATCGACGCGATCTTGCACGGCATCGCGCCAAAGGCACGCAAAGCGCTGCTCATGTGTCGACTCGATGGTCTGAGCTACCGTGAGATCGCAGACCAGCTGGAGGTATCGGTTTCCTCAGTCGAAAAATACATCGCCGCCGGACTGCTCGCTTGCCACCGCGCGCTGCACGCGCAAAACGCCTAGTGCAGCAGCGCCTATGAACGCACCCTCTCCTTTCAGCGCCTCTCTACCGGATTCCAAAACCATCAATAGGGCCGTCATCGCAAAAGCCGCCGAGTGGATGGCACGCCTGTGGTCCGGTGAGGCCAGCGAGAAAGAGAAGGCAGCCTGTGCCGACTGGCGAGCAAGCCATCCGGATCACGAGCGTGCCTGGCAGGAACTGCAGGTTTTTGAGGACAAGCTCGATGGATTGCCTCACGAGATCGCCCATCACGTACTGCGCGAACCAGCGGATCAGGCCTGGCGGAAACGCAACCGCACGCGGCGCCTGTTCGGCCTTGCCATCGTTCTGGGCGGCGCGGGCTGTCTATTGAGAAATTCCGATATGTGGCAACGCCGCACAGCAGACTACGCCACCAGCACGGGCGAGATTCGCACGATCAATCTGGCGGACGGTACACAGATCGTTCTTGCTACATCCACCATGATCGACGTGCGCTTCGATGCGCAGGAGCGCCGTATCGTGCTGCACGCTGGCGAGGTCCTGATCACCACGGCCCCCGATCCTGCCAGCATACATCGCCCCTTCCGCGTACACGATCGGCATGGCAGCGTGGAAGCGCTGGGCACCCGCTTCAGCGTGCGTCAGGATGAAAGCGCCTCGCAAGTAGCTGTCTTCGAAGGCATGGTGGCACTGCGCAGCAGCCACAAACCCGATGTAGCCATTCACATCCGCGCTGGTGAAGGCTGCCGCTATTCCACCGAGCGGATCGCACCCGTCACGCAGGTGCAGGAAAGCGCTGTGGCCTGGCGCAATGGCGTACTGCTGGCCGAGAACATGCGCGTAGCAGATTTCGTCGCAGAACTTGCCCGCTACCGGCCAGGCTTGTTGCGTTGCGATCCGGTCATAGCGGAGTTGCGCGTGAGCGGCGTGTTCTCCCTGCGCGACACTGATCGCGCCCTGCAGAACCTCGCACTGGCCCTGCCCATCGTCCCGGTCTATCGCTCCCGCTACTGGGTCACCCTGCAGCCTGCTTGAGCTACGGCTTTGCTGCAGGCGGGACCCCACCTCTCGTCTACACGGAATTACGGCACACAGTAAGTGTGCATGTTTCTTTCCGACCCGACCCCAAAAAATATTGGGCCAATCATTGAGGGTTTTGCGATCTCGTTCGGAATACCTGATGAAGCTACTCAATATTTCCGAACTGAAAGGACTACAGCATGGCCAAGCCATCATCCCTCCGCTTCTCTGCACGACGCACACTGCAGCGCAAGCAAGACCTCACCAGCTTTGCTCCAAGCGGCACAGCCAGCGCCGTGCGCACAGCCCTGATGACGGGTCTGGTCCTAGGAGCCGTCGGCCTCGGCACGCCACAGGTCTACGCCCAGAGCGCCCCCCCTGCTGCCAGCGCCGCACGCAGCTACAACATCCAGGCTGGTCCGCTGGATCGGGTACTGAACAGCTTTGCAGCAATCGCCGGTGTCGAGTTCAGCTCGGATGCGAACCTGCTGCAAGGCCGCAGCAGCCGTGGCCTGTCCGGCATCTTCACGGTCGAGCAGGGTTTTGCCGAACTGCTGCGTGGTCAGGGTCTCAACGCCAGCCGTCAGGGCAATGGCAGCTACATCCTCGTCAAGCCTGTTGAACAAAGCACGCGCCCATCCAACGCAGTCACCCTGGCAGCGGTCAAGGTCACCGGCACCACTGTTTCACCCACCGACCTGCCAGCCTCCTACGCCGGGGGTCAGGTGGCGCGCGGTGCCAAGCTCGGCGTGCTGGGCAACGTTGACGTGATGGATGCACCCTTCAATGTCACCGCCTACACCGCTCAGGCCATTGCCGACCAGCAGGCGGCTACCGTTGGTGAAGTGCTGCGCAATGACCCCTCGGTGCGCTTCACAACCAGTGATGGCCACAATGCGGAAAACATCACCATCCGCGGCTTCGAGATCAATTCCTCGGAACTCGCCTTCAACGGCATGTACGGCATGCTGCCCGGAGCCCATGTGCCGACCGAATTCGTCGAGCGTGTCGAAGTCTTCAAGGGGCCGGCCGCGATGCTCTCGGGGATTGCCCCGAGCGGCGCGGTGGGCGGAGTGGTAAATCTGGTGACCAAGCGAGCCACCGAACAGGATCTGACCCGCCTCACGACCAGCTACGCATCAAGCTCGCATCTGACCCAGGCCGCCGACATCGGCCGCCGTTTCGGTGCCGAAAAACGCCTCGGTGTGCGCTACAACGGCTCGCTAGGCTATGGCGAAACCTCGCTCGAAGAACAGAAAAAACGCGACAACTTCTCCTCCTTGGGCCTCGACTACCGGGGTGACCGCTGGAAGATGGAGCTGGACGCCTACTCAGCACACCAGAACCAGTCAAATGGCAGCCCACTGATGGTCGGCTTCAGCACGCTAGGCCGTGTACTCGATGCCCCGGACACCAGCAAGAACGCCTTGCACGGCACCTTCGCCCACCAGCGTACCGACGGCGTCATGCTGCGTGGCGAAGTGGAGCTCACCCGCACGCTTTCCGCCTATGCAGCTCTGGGCACCGCCAACTACAACTACGATGGCTTCATCAACGGCACCCGTGTCGTGGTGACCAAGGCCGACGGTACTGCCACTGGCCAGACCTACAACCAGGCCGGCTATACCCGCACAAGCTCGGGGGAAACCGGCCTGCGCAGCAATTTCAGCACCGGCAGTATCGCCCACCAGCTGGTCGCCAGCTTTGCCCAGCAACACACCACCACCGGCCTCGCCCCGGTGAATACCAGCGCCAGCTACGTCACCAACATCTACGACCCGAAGACCAATCCGACCATTGCCGGTGCACACGGCGCCGTCGCCCGCTCGGCCGACAACATCTACTCCAGTCTGGCGCTCGCCGACACCCTGAGCCTGTTCGAAGACAGCACCCTGCTGACCCTCGGCGCCCGCTCGCAGAACGTCAAGCAGAAGATGGCCACGCCCACGGCTTATGAAGAGAGCGCCATCACGCCGATGCTGGGTCTGGTCGTGAAACCCTGGGGGCCGGAATTCTCGTTGTATGCAAACTACATCGAAGGTCTGAGCCCGGGCGTCGTGGTGTCCTCGGTGTATGCCAACGAGGGCGAAACCCTTGCACCGTACAAGACGCGTCAGAAGGAAATCGGCTTGAAGTGGGAGCATGGTAGTTTCATCAACACTTTCAGCCTGTTCAGCATCCTCAAACCTTCCGCGATTTCGATCACCACCAGCGCCTCGCGCCCAACCCTGGCGCTGGATGGCGAGCAGAAAAATCAGGGGTTCGAGTGGACCGTCGCCGGTCAGGTGAGCCGCCAGGTACGCTTGCTCGGCGGTGCCGCCTATACCGTAGGGGAACAGGTCCGTGCTGCAACTGCCGCCAACGATGGCAAGAAGGCCCCGGGCGTACCTGCCTGGACGGCCAACCTCGGCAGCGAATGGGATCTGCCCTGGATCAGCGGGCTGACCCTGAACGGGCGGGTCACCTATACCAGCGCCCAGTACCTCGATGCCGCCAACAAGCTTGAGCTGCCGTCGTGGACCCGCTGGGATGCCGGCGCAAACTACACGCTCTCGGCCTTCAGCAAGCCGGTGGTGCTGCGTTTTGCCATCGAGAACCTGACTGACGAGAACTATTGGTCCGGCCGCTTCGGTGAAGGCTTCGCCACCCTCGGCGCACCGCGCACCTACAAGCTCTCGGCCACGGTGGACTTCTGATGCCGGGGTGGCTGCTCTCAGGCCTGCTGCTCGCCCTGGCGGGCAGCCTCGCCATCCATTTCGCCTCCCCGCACCAGCGCTGGCGCCCCCGCGCGCTGGCCGCCCACCCCGCCCGCCTGGCCGGGGCGGCGCTGCTGGTGGCCGCCCTGATCGCACTGGGCCAGGTCCTGCACAGCGTGGTGGCCGTTTTCGTACTGCTCACCTGGCTGATGCTGGTCTTCGTGCTGTTGCCCTATCTGGGCGCACTCATTGGTCGCAAGGAAAGTCGCTGAGATGACGAAGACAAGCACCAAACCCGCTCCGATCCGCCGCGACTGGATCGCCAAATCGCTCGCCGGCACACTCCTCGGCTTCACCCTCGCCATGGGCTGCAGCGGCCTGCTGATACTTGCTACCGCCGGCCTTTCGCCCGGCACGCGGGCCCAGTTCGCGATGTGGCTGGTCACCCCGATCTGGCTGGGCGTACTCAGCGGCTGCTTTTTCTTCAGCAGCGGCCTGCGTGCCTGGCTGTGGCTGGGCGGGGCCAACCTGCTGGTCTTCGCCACGCTGCTTCTGGCCCGCCCGGCCTGACCTTCTCTCCCCTACATCATGCGCAGCGACTACATCCGCATCTACAAAACCGTTCATACCTGGACCGGCATCCTCACCGGCATGGCGCTCTTCATCGCCTTCTATGCCGGGGCGCTGACCGTCTTCAAGGAGCCGCTGGCCCGCTGGGCCGCTGCGCCGGTTGCCGCCCTCGAAGTACCGCTCGCTGAGACGCCCGCCCTGATCGCCAAAACCCTCGCCGCCCACCCGGGCGCCGCCAAGGGTTTCCAGCTGAATCTCAAACCCACCGAAGATGAGCCTGCCCGCCTGAGCTGGGTCGAGCGCGAAGAAGGTCAGGACGATCACGACACTCTCTCCGGCCATCACTACAGCGCCACGCTGGATGCCGAAGGCAATGCCCTCGTCAGCGAAAGCCAGCCCTCACAGCTCGCCGAGTTCATCGATATCCTGCACCGGGTGGTCGGCCTGCCCTTCGATACCGATCCCAACCGCTGGCTGATGGGCGTGGTGGCCGCGCTCTACGCGCTGGCCCTGGTCTCCGGCGTGATCGTGCTGCTGCCGACCCTGGTGAAGGATTTCTTCGCCCTGCGCCTGGGCAAGAACCTCAAGCGCATGTGGCTGGACGCACACAACGTGGTCGGCATCATCAGCCTGCCCTTTCACATCGTGATGGCCATCACCGCCGTGGTCTTCGCCTACCACGACGGCCTCTACGCCCTGCAGGACAAATTCCTCCACAACGGTCGCCTCGCCAACGCCTTCAACCAGCAGCGCCCGGCCGCCAAACCAGCCCCGCGCGATCCGGCTGACATGCTCCCGCCCGTCACACTGCTCGAACGTGCCCAGGCACTCTCGCCCGGCTTCGAGCCCAGTTCGCTGCAATACGTGAATCTCGCCGGCCCGCGCGCCATGGTGCGAGTGTGGGGCACCGATCCCGCTGCGCTGGCTCCGCGCGCCATGGGCGGCTTCGTGGCGCTCGACCCGTGGAGCGGCAAGGTGCTCAGCCGCGACTTCCTGCCCGGCACCCAGGATGCGGCCAACACCACGCTTTCCAGCTTCTTCGCCCTGCACTTCGCCACCTTCGGCGGCACGCCGGTGCGCTGGATGTACTTCCTGCTCGCGCTCGCTGGCGCCTGGCTGTTCTACAGCGGCAACCTGCTGTGGATCGAATCGCGCCGCAAGAAGCAGCGCCAGGGCGAAGCCCTGCCCGGCCAGCGGCTGGATACACGCCTCTTGGCCTCAGCCACGGTGGGCGTATGCATCGGCTGTATCGCCGGCATCTCGCTGACGATTGCCGCCGCCAAATGGCTGCACGGTCATGTCGCCGATCTGAATGCCTGGCACTGGTATGTGTATTACGGGGTGTTCTTCGCCAGCCTCGCCTGGGCTTTCTGGCGTGGCGCCGGACGCGCCGTGGTGCCCCTGCTGTGGCTAGCGGCACTGTCCACCTGCAGCATCCCACTCACCACCCTGCTGGCTTGGGCCGTACCCGGGCTTGGAATGTGGGCCAACACCAGTCTCGCCGCATTGGGAGTGGACGCGACGGCGCTGGCAGGCGGTTTCGCCCTCATGTGGGCGGCACGCGCCACCGCTCGGCGGGTCCGTCTCGGCGCGGAAGACAGTGTTTGGTCAGCCCGCAAGATTCTGCCCTCCTGCCAAGGCTTGTCGTAGCCTCAATCCCAGCCTACTGGCTGCACCGGGAATCCGTGGCATTGCAGGACGCACTGGCACAGAAGATGTACAAGACATCCTTTGCACAAGCGGGTCAGGATGGACAAGCCGTCATCAATCAGCGTGTGAAAGACGAGCTACGGCGTAATACCTACGATACTGCCACAGGAAACATCACGATCAGTACCGAGCGTGCCGCTGTTGTACGAACGCTGGCGGCTCACTACACCAGCCTTTTCGGTGAGCAATATGCAATGACACCGGGCACACTGCGCAATCCTCAGGACCTGCAAGCACTGCCCGCCTTTTTCTTCTGGTCTGCCTGGGCCGCTGCAACAGACAGACCCGAGGATACGCAATTGTCATACACGAGCAATTGGCCGCACGAACCGCTGGTCAACAACGTCCCGACGACAGGCAACGGCATCTGGTCAATCGCCAGCGTGATCCTGCTCATAGCAGGGGTGGCCGTGATGATTGCATTCCACTCGACACACCAGGATGAAGGCGACCCGACCCCGCCCCGGACAGATCCTTTGTTCGATCTGAAGCCGACACCTTCCATGCGTGCAACCGTACCCATTCGAAATATTCGAATAACAGCCCGCACAACTTGTTGCGGGCAGTCTCCTGATGGCTTCCGAAAATGGATTACCTGGATATTCGCACCCTGCACGTCACACGCGTAGTCCTCAGCATCAGTCTCTTTGTGCTGCGCAGTGCACTGCAATTGGCAGGCATCAAATGGCGGCAGCAGAAATGGTTACGCATCACACCGCATCTAATCGATACGGTACTGCTGGGCTCGGCCCTCTGGCTGAGCATGCTGCTCCATCAATATCCATTCGTGAATGCCTGGCTTACGGCCAAGCTACTCGCACTGCTAGCCTATATTGCAATCGGACGTGAGGTATTGAGCGAAAAGGCTTCAAGACGCCGCAGTGCATTGGCCTTGGGCGCAGCACTGACTTGCGTAACCTAAAGACACGTCGGCCCACTACCAGACGTTCATCCAAGCGGATTCACAGCATTGTGGTCTGATAACAAGGCCGGCAGAGATCGTATTAGACCTGCATGTTCATGATGTCCTGTTTTTTCCAAAAGCCATATAACACTTTGTCTAACAATGGATTATTGAAATAACAAAACGCCGTATACCCTCATGTATACCCGCTCAAAAACGTCCCATTTGCTCATGAACATTCCGCCCAGAATGCATAGACCCGGCACACCTTGAGCACACACGCTTGGCCCTTCAAGAGATAGCCAGAAACCCGGCCATACGTTCCACTGTAAGAGCAGCATAGGCACCCGAACTATCCTCTCTGCAGGTTCATTCTAGTCAAGGAGGAAACCTCAGGCTGGAAAACTGCCTGCCGCGCAGAACGGCACGCCGCTCGATTTCAGCGGCAGATTCGATCCAGCCTTGCTGTTCCAGGAAGATCAGGAACGCACGGGTACTCACCTTTCGGCAGTTGTCCGGCACCAGAAAGCTCGCTCTTGCGATCTTGTGGTCTTCGAACAAAAACACTCCAGTACTCTCCGGCTCCTCCAGCGCAAGCGTCTGCATGCTTTCCTGAATAGCCAGTTCCCCCAGATTCGACTTTCTGGGGTTCATCTCATTGCTACGTGCCTCTTGGTAGTACCGAAAGGTGCGCGTTTGCACCACCGGAAGCTGGTGCAGCGCAACCCACGCCGCAATCTCCTGACTGGTAGGGGTCTGGTTGCGCGTGACTTCGTGCAACACCATGTCGACCACCCTCACCTGCCAGCCAGGCTTGAACAGTACGTCCAGAGCTTCAGCGTAAGCCAGGGTGATCAATGGCCCGGCATCGGCCAACAGTATCGTCCGCATCGACTCGCTCACAACACCAGTTTGCTCAGGCTATCGGCCATCTCCTGAGTCCGTTCATCCGGCAGTCGTGGCATGGGCAGCCTCGCCTGCGCCATGAGCAGAAACAGATCTTCCTCGGAATCGATTCCCAAGGCATTCATGACAGACACGTCATCGATCTTGCCCAATGAAAAGCTCAACAGGGTTTCAAAGTTCCGGTTCTGAGCCTTCTCGGCTGACTCGAACGTCTCGACCAGATAGCGCAACTCGGCCTTACACGGACATTCCAGGCAACAACACTGTTCATGGAAATCTCGGTCCTCGATAACGTCTTCACGGGCTACCACCTGAGCTACGAGACAAACCTCTGGAAAAGATGGCTCCGAAGCCGGGTTGCTGTTGAAGAG
>JAGTRY010000168.1 GCA_018262235.1 Pseudomonadota bacterium | reverse complement strand
AGTCGACACACAGTGGAAGCTCTATTGCCTCGTCCACAACATCGAGAAACTTGCCCATCACGGTTACGGGCAGTAGGCAAAAAGGACGGAAAGGCGCGTCTCAATCCCCCTGTCGCCCACACAAGACCTGCTGCCCGACAGACACCGCCACGGACAAATCCAGAATATGAAAAACAAATGGCGCATCCCGATGGATACGCCATTTTTTACAGCTGCAATTTTGATGGAAAACAGGTTTTTCTACAGCCTCAACGTGGAAGTGAGGGGTGAGGAATGAGCGCAGCGAATGACGAGTCCCGCTCGACTGCAAAGTTAGAGCCGGAGTATCAAGTGGGGCAGGTGCTCTACTTCGAGCACAGCGAATACCACCGCAGACACGCGCCACTTGAAGAGCTGGCCGTGGTGAAAGTTGGCCGGACATGGGTGAAATTGAGCAACGGGAGGCGTGCTGATTTAAAGACGCTGGTTGTCGATGGCGGTAATTATTCATCGCCGGGGCGCTGCTGGCTGAATAAAGAAGAGCGCGAAGCTGATCTGGCTGCACGAAAGGCGTGGCAATTGCTGAAAGCACGCATGGGGCACGCAGCACCAGAAGGCGTAAGCGCGGAAAGCATTGAACAAGCCGCAAAATTGCTTGGACTCTAACGTTAATTCGAGGCCAAAACGGCCTTTTATGGGGTTATTGGACACCTGTCGAATCGGGCAGAACCCTATGCAAAACATCGACATGCCGTCTTGAATTTTGGTCATGATGACCAATAACACTTTTGCTGACAAGCCTCCCGCTGATGCAGCCCCGGCACCGAAGCTACTGGATCAGGTGCGCGAGCGGCTGCGCCTGAAGCATTACAGCATTCGCACCGAGCAGGCATATCTGGGTTGGATCAAACGCTTCATCCTTTTTCATGACAAACGCCATCCTCGCGAAATGGGCAAGGCGGAGGTGGAGGCTTTCCTGACGGCACTGGCGGTGGCGCGCAACGTGGCGGCGGCGACGCAGGGCCAGGCTTTATCCGCCATTCTCTTCCTGTATCAGGAGGTGCTGGACCAGGCCCTGCCCTGGCTGGATGAGGTGGTACGTGCGAAGCGCCCGGCTCGTCTGCCGACGGTGCTGACGCAGGCGGAGACGGCGGCTTTGATCGCGGCGGTGGATGATCCGGAGATGGTGCTGATCGTGCGCCTGCTGTATGGCACGGGGATGCGGGTGCTGGAAGCACTGCGCCTGCGGGTGAAGGATGTGGATTTCGGCCGGCGCGAAATCGTGGTGCGCGAGGGGAAGGGCAACAAGGACCGGGTGACGATGCTGCCGGCAAGTCTGGTGGAGCCGCTACGGGCAAAGGTGAAAGTGCGTCAGCAACAGCATCTGGCCGATCTGGCGGTGGGCAAGGGCACGGTGTATTTGCCGCACGCATTGGCAACAAAGTATCCGGGAGCGGAGACGGCCTTCGGCTGGCAGTATGTGTTCGCCACGGCGAGTTTTCTGCGCGATCCGCGCTCGGGCACGGTACAGCGCCATCATCTGGATGACAAGCGCGTGCAGCGCGCAGTGAAGAAAGCGGCGCAGGCTGCAGGAATTTTCAAGGCGGTGTCACCACACACCCTGCGCCATTCGTTCGCGACGCATCTACTGGAGTCCGGCAGCGATATCCGTACGGTGCAGGAACTCCTTGGCCACAAGGATGTGAGCACGACGATGATCTACACGCATGTGCTGAACCGCGGCGGCCTGGGCGTGATGAGTCCGCTGGACCGGATGCCGGCTCTGGCGCGGCCGGTTTTGTCCTGAGAGGGAATGCACGATCTTTTGCTTGTCATGCGAAACCCTCCCCAGCCCTCCCCTTGACAGGGGAGGGCGTCCATTTCGGCCCGGCTTGGGGTGCGCTTTCCCTTTCAAGAGGCGAAAGAAGAAATTTGCGCAGCACAGCCTTGTGCCTCAATAGTGGGGCAGAGGTTCGAACCAGTCACTCTTGCGAAAGAGGCTTTGCGGCATTCCGGTTTATGGCATCAGGAAAACGCTGCTGCGCTTTTACTTCTCCGCAAAATGCGCATCGACCCGGGCCAGCCATTCGGCGCGTTGTGCCTCGCTCACAAAGCTGGCGCGGAAGCTGTTGGCGATCAGGGTGCGCCAGGTGGCGGCGTCGAAATTGAAGGCGGCGTGCACGGCGCGGAGGTTGGCGCCGAGATAGCCGCCGAAGTAGGCCGGGTCGTCACTGTTGAGCGTGACCAGCAGGCCTTGCGCGAGCAGCGCGGGCAGGCTGTGCTGACGCATCGCGTCGAAGACGCGCAGACGCACGTTGGAGAGCGGGCAGACGGTGAGCGGCATGCCTTCACGTGCGAGGCGATGCATCAAGGCGGGATCTTCGCTGGCACGCACGCCATGATCGATGCGCCCAACCTTGAGCAGGTCGAGGGCTTCGTAGATATAGGCGGGCGGGCCTTCTTCACCGGCATGCGCAACCACGGGCTTGCCGAGTGCGCGACACTGGGCGAAAACGCGTTCGAACTTTGAAGGCGGATGGCCGCACTCGGAGGAATCCAGGCCGAAGCCATCGATCTGGTCGATGAAGGGCATGGCCTGTTCGAGCGTGGCAAAAGCATCCTCTTCCGACAGGTGGCGCAGAAAACTCAGGATGAGTTGGGTGCTCATTCCCCATTCCGTACGTGCAGCCTCTGCCCCCGCGCGCAGGCCGCGCAGCACTGTTTCGAACGGAATGCCCCGTGCGGTATGGGTTTGCGGATCAAAGAAAATTTCGGCATGAATGACGTTGTCTTCACGCGCGCGACGCAGGTAAGCCAGCATCAGGTCGCGAAAGTCTTCTTCGGTACGCAACACGTCGGCGCAGGCGTAGTAGAGATCGAGAAAACTTTGCAGGTCGGCAAAATCATAGGCCGCACGCAAGGCATCGACACTGGCGTAGGGAAATGCGATGTGGTTTCGTGCAGCGAGCGCGAATGCCAGCTCGGGTTCCAGGGAACCTTCGATATGCAGATGCAATTCTGCTTTGGGGCAGCTCAGGGCCAGTTCAAGCGGGTTCATGGGAATCCTCCAAAAAAGCATCGGGGCGCAATGCGCCCCGATGAACAATCCATGCCAACAGGGCAAAAACCCTGGAGGCCAGTCACGATCTGTAGCGAGAGGCCTTCAGCGGGGTAAAACCCAGCACAGGAACCGGAGTGTATGTGAATACATGAAGATTCCGGGCAGCGCATGAGCCCCGATCACAGCCTCGCAGCAAGATCGTGGCAGCCGCTTACTTCGGCACGCTGCCTTCCACACCTTCGACGTACACGCTCATCTTGCGCAGATCGACATCCGCCAGGGTCTTGCCGGCAGCAACCAGTTCCTTGCCGGTATTATCCTTGAGCGGGCCGGTAAAGGGGTGGAGTTTGCCCGCCTTGATGGCATCGCGGCGTTCTTCGGCAAGCTTCTTCACATCCGCCGGGGTGGATGGGCCGAAGCTTTCGATATTCACCGCGCCGTCCTTCACGCCGGCCCAGATGTCGGTGGTTTTCCATTCACCCTTCTGCACTTTTTCGATCTGTTCGTTGTAGATCACACCCCAGTTCAGCACCGAAGCTGCAAGCTGGGCTTTGCCGCCGAACTTGCTCATGTCCGAGTCCCAACCGAAGGCGTAGATACCTTTTTCCAGGGCGGTCTGCACCACAGCCGGCGAATCGGTGTTCTGCATCAGCACATCGGCGCCTTGCGAGATCAGGGTCAGCGCGGCTTCACGTTCCTTGCCCGGGTCAAACCAGCTGTTCACCCAGATGACCTTGGTGGTGGCCTTGGGATTGACGCTGCGGGCACCGATGGTGAAGGCGTTGATGTTGCGGATCACTTCCGGAATGGCAATCGAGCCAACCACACCCAGCTGACCGCTCTTGCTCATCTTGCCGGCGACCACACCCAGCATGTAGGCGCCTTCATAGGTGCGTACATCGTAGATGCCCAGATTCTTGTCGGTCTTGTAGCCAGTGGCGTGCATGAACACCGTTTTCGGGAATTGCTTGGAGACCTTCGCCATCGCGTTCATGTAGCCGAAGGATGTCGCGAAAATCACCTTGTTGCCTTTG
>JAGTRY010000167.1 GCA_018262235.1 Pseudomonadota bacterium | reverse complement strand
CGCCCTGGCGCACGCCCCGCTTTTGCCAGGAGGCTACGTCGTGACGGCCCGCCACGCCTGAGGCAGGACAGGGCCTCCGGCTGAAGGCCTACCTTGCCGGGGCTCGAAGCCCACGGCCGCACCACGCTTCCCATGACGCCGGCGAATCAGATCCGGCCCACCCTCAAGGGGTCCTCGCCAAACCCCCATGCCTGCCACGCGGGTTATTGGCACCAGCCTCCCGAAAGCGATCTGACAATTGACATCAAGCGCCAAACTCATCGAGTCCTTACACCAATGGATCGCTTCACTGCGCGAACGCAGCTGGCATTGGGCGGCCATCGACAATGAGCAGCCACTCCGCTCGGAACTGTTCAGTGCCGATCAGATGGAACAGCATGGCAACGCGCTGGCGACCCAGCACAAGCTGGCGCTGGGTCGTGCCCCCGACCAGCTTCTGCCCCGCCTGGCTGCCAATGAAGCCGCACTGATCGGGGTCTGCAATCTGCTGACGGATGCGGTGGCGGCCCAGCAACGCGTTCCCCCGGCAGGGGAATGGCTGCTCGACAATTTCTATCTGATCGAAGAACAGATCCGTACCACGGAAAAGCATCTGCCCAAAGGCTACAGCCTGGGGCTGCCTCGTCTGGCACAAGGGCCTTCCGCCGGACTTCCCCGCGTCTATGACATTGCCCTTGAAATCATTTCGCACGGTGACGGCCGCATCGATACCGAAGGCCTGACCCGTTTCGTGGCTGCCTACCAGAGCGAAACCACCCTCAAGCTTGGCGAGCTGTGGGCCATCCCGATCATGCTGCGGCTGGCGGTCATCGAGAATCTGCGCCGCGTTGGCATGCGGATTGCCACCGGCTGGTCCAAGCGCGATCTGGCCAACACCTGGGCAGACCAGATGACGGTTACGGCCGAGAAAGACCCGAAGAGCCTGATTCTGGTCATCGCGGACATGGCGCGGTCCAACCCGCCGATGGTCAGTGCATTTGTCGCCGAACTGGCGCGCCGCCTGCAGGGACACGGCCCGGCACTGGCACTGCCGCTGACCTGGATCGAACAACGCCTGTCCGAATCGGGCCTGACCATCGAGTTGCTGATCCAGTCTGAAAACCAGCAACAAGCAGCCGATCAGGTTTCGATCAGCAACAGCATCGGCAGTCTGCGGGTGATCGCAGCGATGGACTGGAAGGAGTTCGTCGAAACGCTGAGCCACGTTGAACAAACCCTCCGCGAGGATCCCTATGGCATTTATGGCCGGATGGATTTCGCGACACGCGATCAATACCGCCACGCAGCAGAGCGGATCGCCAAGCGGGGGCAACTCGCAGAATGGGAAGTGGCCCGCAAGGCCGTCGAACTGGCCACGCACAGCGCGCAGGACGCCTCCGGCGCCCCGCTGGATGAACAGGCCAGACACGTCGGGTTCTATCTGACGGGCAAGGGCCTGAACCAGCTCGAAACCTGGGCACAAGCACGTCCGTCCGCGACAGAATCCCTGCGACGAATCCTCAAGCGCCACCCCTTGTGTCTGTATCTGAGTAGCATTGCCCTGATCAGCGGGCTGGCGTATATCTATTTCATATCCATCGCCCAATCCTTCGGCCTGCATGGATTGCTTCTGTGGTCATTCGGCATGCTGGCACTCATCGCTAGCAGCCAACCTGCCGTCGCGCTGACCAACTGGCTGGCGACCCTGTTGCTGGCGCCACGAGCGCTTCCACGGATGGACTTCTCGGAGGGCATCCCGCCCCAGGCACGCACACTGGTCGTGGTACCGACCATGCTCACCAGCGCGCAAGGCGTCGAAGATCTGATCGAAGCACTGGAGGTCCGCTTTCTTGCCAACCGCGATGAGCGCCTGCATTTCGGGCTACTCACGGATCTGCTGGATGCGCCGCAGGAAGTGTTGCCGGAAGACGCGCCACTGGTCCGCCTGGCAGAGGCCAGGATCACCGGACTGAACGAAAAATACGGCGGCGATCTGAACCGGGGTGACAAGTTCTTCCTGTTCCATCGTGCCCGTCAGTGGAACCCCGCCGAAAAATGCTGGATGGGTTTCGAGCGCAAACGTGGCAAGCTGGCCAGTCTGAATGCCTTGTTGCGAGGTGGCGAATCCACCGACCCGGGCGGCGGTTTTGCACGCGTCACGGGTGACGCTTCGGTACTCAGCAATGTGAAGTACGTAATCACCCTGGATACTGACACCCAGTTGCCACGTGATACCGCCCGCCAGTTCATCGGCGCCATGGCCCACCCCTTGAACCGGCCCCGCTACGACGCCACAAAGATGCGCGTAGTCGAAGGCTATGGAATTTTGCAGCCACGCGTGGCCATCGGCCTGCCTGGTGCCAATCGCTCCCGCTACGCGCGCTTGTTCAGTGGGGACTCGGGAATCGACCCCTACACGCGTGCCGTATCGGATGTCTATCAGGATGCCTTCGGTGAAGGCTCGTTCATTGGCAAAGGCATCTATGACGTCGATGCCTTCGAGCATGCCCTGGCCGGACGCTTCCCGAAGAACCGCGTGCTCAGCCACGATCTGCTGGAAGGCTGCTACGCCCGTGCCGGACTCCTCAGCGACGTGCAGTTGTACGAGGACTACCCGGCTCGCTACAGTGCCGACGTCAGTCGCCGGCACCGCTGGATCCGGGGAGACTGGCAACTGGCTGGCTGGTTGTTTCGCCATGTGCCGGGCCAGCGCAACGCAGGCCTTGCCGGCCGCCAAGGCTGCCCTCATCGCAATCCATTGTCATCCCTGTCGCAATGGAAGCTGTTCGATAATCTGCGCCGCAGCATCGTCCCGGCAGCACTGACCACGCTCTTGCTGCTGAGCTGGACGGTCCTGCCGCAAGCGGCCATGCCGACCTTGTGGGTCATCGCCACCCTGCTGTTTCCCTCGCTGTGCGGCACGCTGCTCGATCTGTTGCGCAAACCCGATGATGCACTGCCGATCCAGCATCTGCGTGCAGTAGCCGCCTCGCTCGGCCTGCGCCTGCAACAACTCGTGCTGGAACTGGCATGCCTGCCGTATGAGGCGTTTTTCAGCCTGGACGCAATTCTCCGCACGATCTGGCGCATGCAGGTCAGCCGCCGTCATCTGCTGGAATGGAATCCGTCGAGCGAAGTCGAGCGCGCCTCCACCACCCGCGACGGCAGCAGCCTTGCCGCGAGTTTCCGGGCGATGTGGTTTGCGCCGACCCTGGCCGCCAGCGTCACCCTGTATCTGGCGGGATCACATCCAGCGGTCCTTTGCGTAGCCGGCCCGATCCTGCTGCTATGGCTCGCATCCCCTTTCGCCACCTGGTGGATCAGCCGCCCGCTGGCCCAGCGCGCAGTCAGCCTGAGCCTTGAGCAAACCCGCTTCCTGCAGGGGATTGCGCGCCGTACCTGGGCCTTTTTCGAGCATTGCGTCGGCCCCGCCGGACACTGGCTGCCGCCCGACAACTATCAGGAAGACCGTGCCGAAATCCTTGCGCCACGGACTTCGCCAACCAACATGGGGATGGCGCTGCTGGCGAACCTCGCGGCCTACGATTTCGGTTACATCCCGGCCGGGCAAGTCATCGAACGCACCGCCAGCACGCTGGGCACGATGCTCGGGCTGGCCCGCTTCCGGGGACACTTTTACAACTGGTATGACACCCAGACTTTGCAGCCGCTCCCCCCTTTGTACGTCTCCACCGTGGACAGTGGCAACCTTGCCGGCCATCTGCTGACCTTGTGCCCCGGGCTGGAAGGCCTCGCAGAGGCCGGAATCATTCCGGCGCAATGCCTTGCCGGCTTGAGCGACACTTTCCGGCTGTATGTGGAAAGTGCCCAAGGCGCGACCTCGGGTCTGGCCATCGCTTTCTCGGACGAACTCGATACCGCCACACGCCAGTCTGCCGGGGCAGCCCTGGTCGTCGGCCATGCCACGCTGCTGCGCCTCGATGCGCGTGCCAAGGCCTTGCTGGCGGGGATTGATGGCAATACGGCCCCTCCGGAGAGCATTGAATGGGCCCAGGCACTGGCCCGGCAATGCCGCGAGGCGCTCGCCGAACTGGATTTCCTCGTTCCCTGGCTCACCCCAGCGCCGGCGCCACACGGCATGGAA
>JAGTRY010000166.1 GCA_018262235.1 Pseudomonadota bacterium | reverse complement strand
CCGCAAAGCTGCGCGGCCCATAGAGTACCGCCTGCATGGAGTTGTCTTCTGTGCGCAGCAGCAAGGGCGGCAACTGAAACAATTCAATCACCTCCAGCACCTTATCCAGCCCGCTGCCTTGCTCTTCGCACATATCCATGCGGCGCATCAGTGAGGCCAGTGCTTCATTGCGCGAGCGCGGCGGCAAATCGATCATGCGCTCCGGTTTTACCAGTGGCGCGCCAGGGTTGCTGATCTCAATGCGGTCTTCAAACAGCTCGATCTGTGGTCCGGCACCGCTCACAGTCATGTCCTGGTGGATCAGCGCGTTCGCCACCAGCTCACGTATAGCCAATTCCGGGAAAAGCGGGTGAGCCTGGCGCAGAGCCTGGCCGATGTGTTCGTTCTTGGGCAACAGATCATTGATGTAACTGACCAGCCCTTCAAAACCAACCGCATAGCCCCTTTGCCCGTCGTGCCGGTGGGTTACCGTCGCAGCGCGGTTCTTGCCTGCATAAGCCACGAAACGCACAGCCTTGCGGGCAAGGCTGGCATCGAAGTCGGTCAGGCGAGTGGCAAACAGAATCGCGCCAAGGTTGGTGATGTTCCAGCGCTCACCCACATCGCTCACGATCAGACGGTCGGCTTCCAGCTTGTCAAAAATGCCGGCGCGGTTGTCCGGCAATGGCTGCTTGGTGAGCCGGAAATACTGGCTGTAATCCAGCAGCGTCAGCACCTCGTCGCCAGTGGCGTACTGGCGTGCAATGCCGTGCTCCCAGCGATAAGGGCGCAAGGCTTCGATCAACGCTTGATAGCGCGCCGGGGAGTCCGTCAGTTTGGGTGTGGCGCTGCCGTTGCGGATGTAGGCCACGCCATTGAAGGCCACGGGCGCGCCGGTCGCGGCCGGAATTTCCAGCAACACCACACGCCCTTCGGGGTGATCGACCACGCGGAAGCGGAAGGCCGGGCTGGGCTGCAGGCTCTTTTCCAGCCAGAAAGGAAGGGGCTCGTTGCCCTTTTTCTTCGTGTCGGGGTTGAAGTCCGTACCGACAACGGTGTGAGTGCCATCCTCGACACCCCAGACCATGTAACCGAAATCCTTGCCTTCCAGACGCGCTGAGTTCGACAAGGCCGCACAGCGCAAACCGATCATTTCCGGATCGGAATTGTTATGCTTGAACTCCAGCCAGTTGGCTTCTGCAGGCTGGGCCAGCAGTTCGTCAATCAAGGCAATGTCACGATTTCCGCTCATGGCTATCTCCTAAAGCCCACCCAGCTTGATCGGCTCCGCCTTGGGGCTGGGCACCGATTGCACCAATCGCAGCAGGGTCTGGGCGGTGGCCATATCGGTCAAGCGTTGTTTGCCATCGGCGGCCGCCAATTTCAACTGGTAACAGCTTGATACCAGTTCACTGCCTTCTTTCGCCAAGCGTCCCTTCAAAACCTTCCAGTACTTTCTGGCCCCCTGATAGTCCGGCTGCTGGGTGAGCACCTGAATGATATCAATGACCGAGAAAGACCCAGTTTTGGTGGCCTCGTCATACACGTGGCGGATGGATTGGCTCTCGAATTCGGCGGGCAGGATTTTCATGGGTGCAGCACTCCATCAGAAAATGTTCTCTCCACGATCTCCGCAGCTCCGCGTGAGGCAAAGTTCTTTTGGCACGCGGAAGTGCGGAGGGCGCGGAGATTTGAGTTCATAGCGCCCCACTGAAAGCCTGATGCAGCAGGGATTGCTTCAGCTTGTCCAGCGCTTCGAGCTTGCGCTGGTGGAGGGCTTCGAGGCGTTGGGTTTCGTCGTAAAGAGCGTCAAGCGTCGTAACGATTTGCTCCTGCTCTGCTTGTGACGGCAGAAAGATTTTGTGAGCATTGAGTCGTTGAATCGGCAATGCACTATAGGCAGATCCGTGAGACATCTTGTTGAGACTCTCGACAAACGACTGCAATACATATTTGAGGAATCGAGGAGTAATTGAAGTGAACTCTTTAAGCCACAAGACATTGCCATCTTTGAAATAGAAATCGTCATTTCCCTCAACGACCCAAGTTTCACCAATGGTGCCGATTGCGGTGAGAAGAACATCCCCAGCCTTCGGCACACCAAAGCCTTTTTTGATCTCTCTGTACCTGGCCTCGGAGATGAATAGCTCAGTCGTGATCTCACGACCATTTGCCAATTCCTTGATCTCTTTCGTGCGGTAAAACGGAACCCCTGATTCCACATATTCGCTTTTGAATATGCGCTTGCTAGAGGTGATTGTGCCGAGCTCTTCGAGCGATTTTTCCCCCCACCCCTCCCCCCGCTGGCTGAAGACGGACTGGAGGTGGCTCTCGAAGAGGGCGCGGGCGTTTTGGCGGTTTTGCTCGGCGGCGGCACGGGCCGTGGCGATGCCGGCAAAGGCTTCGTCGAGGATGGCGACGATGCGTTCTTGTTCGGGGAGTAAAGGAATCGGAACGGGAATTGAGTTCAACGCCTTTTGGTTGAGCTTTGGTTGCGCAGCCCCCGTTATGTATGGCTCAAGAGTAATGCTGTCCAGGTATAGCTCGACAAATCGCTGGGTCGTTACGTTTTCGAACTTCAAAATATGAGCGTGGTTGTTTACCCAATATTTTCCGGACGCAGAGAATGCGATTGGCGTTGCCCGCGCAAGTAGATTCGCGCCATCTTCTGAAACAAGGAGAGCATCACAATCAAAGATGTAGTCCGCAACGAAGTCCACAATTCCGGACGCCCCGTAGTACGGATATTCGCCAGGTTGGCGATCTGCCTTTGTAATTGGGACGCGTTTGTTGTCAAGATTTTGAGAAATTTGATCCAACGTTTTAGTTTGCCACCCCGCCTTCATAGCATCGCCCTGATCGTCGCCAGCACCTCGGCACTCTCGGCATCCAGCGCGGTGATTTCGTCGAGGATGTCCTGCGGACTGCGGTGGGCGATTTCCTCGCCGCTGTTCGGGTTCTTCACCGACAGGTCATAGCTCGCGGCGTTGATGCTGGCGGCGTCCACGCTCCAGCTCTTGTCCGAATCGGCAAAGCTCTTCTGTAGCTCGATGAATTCCAGCAAGTCCGCATCGTTGAGCGGGTTGGTCTTGCCCATGTTGCGGCCGGGGTCCAGCTGGTAGTACCAGGTCCTGCGCGTGGGAGCGCCTTTCTCAAAGAAGAGCACCACGGTTTTGACGCCCGCGCCCTGGAAGGTGCCGCCGGGGCAGTCGAGAATCGTGTGCAGTTTACAGCTTTCCAGCAGCAGCTTGCGCAGGCTGACCGAGGCGTTGTCGGAATTACTGAGGAAGGTATTCTTGATAACGATGGCTGCGCGGCCACCGGCGCGCAGCATCTTGATGAAGTGCTGCAGGAAGAGGAAAGCGGTCTCTCCCGTGCGGATCGGGAAGTTCTGCTGCACTTCGGGCCGCTCTTTGCCGCCGAAAGGCGGATTGGCGAGGATCACGTCGAAGCGGTCTTTCTCCTGCACGTCGGCGAGGTTTTCGGCCAGGGTGTTGGTGTGCTGGATGTTGGGCGCTTCGATGCCGTGCAGGATCAGGTTCATGATCGCGATCACGTAGGCGAGGCTCTTCTTCTCCTTGCCGTAGAGGGTGCGCGTCTGCAGGATCTCGAGGTCTCTTGTCGATAGGCTGGGGGCTGGCTGCCCTTCGACAAACTCAGGGCGAACGGGGTTTTTGAGGTAGTCGAGCGCTTCGCAGAGGAAGCCGGCCGAGCCGCAGGCGCCGTCGTAAATGCGTTCTCCGATCCTGGGTGCCGTCACGCGGATCATGGTTCGAATCAGCGGGCGCGGGGTGTAGTACTCGCCGCCGTTGCGCCCGGCGTTGCCCATGCGCTTGATTTTCTCTTCATACAGCGCCGAGAGTTCGTGTTTCTCGACCTGCGAGCGGAAGCGCAGCTCGTCGATGTGGTCGATGATGTCGCGCAGGGTGTAGCCGCTGCGGATCTTGTTCTTGATCTCGCCGAAGATCTCGCCGATCTTGTACTCGATGGTGTCTGGCCCTGATGCACGTTGCTTGAAGCCGTGAAGGTAGGGGAAGAGCTTGCGATCAACAAAGTCGACCAGATCGTCGCCAGTGAGCGCGGCGTTGTGGTCGAGCTGGCCCGCC
>JAGTRY010000013.1 GCA_018262235.1 Pseudomonadota bacterium | reverse complement strand
GGAGATCAACGCCGCCGGCCTGCCCGCCGGCTGCGAGTATCTCGACATGATCACGCCGCAGTACATCGCCGACTTCGTCGCCTGGGGCGCGATCGGCGCACGCACCACCGAGAGCCAGGTGCACCGCGAGCTGGCCTCTGGCTTGTCCAGCCCGGTCGGCTTCAAGAACGGCACCGATGGCAACATCAAGATCGCCATTGATGCGATCAAGGCCGCCGCTTCGCCGCATCATTTTCTGTCGGTCACCAAGGCCGGTCATTCCGCCATCGTGACCACGACGGGGAACGAGGATTGCCACCTGATCCTGCGTGGCGGCAAGGAACCGAACTACGATGCGGAAAGTGTCGAAAAAGCCTGCAAGGAGCTCGCCGCTTCCGGCGTCGCCGCGCGGGTGATGGTCGACTTTTCGCACGCCAACAGCAGCAAGAAATACGAACGCCAGATCGAGGTGGCCAAGGATGTCGCTACCCAGCTGGCAGCAGGGGATGAGCGCATTTTCGGGATCATGTGCGAATCCCACCTCGTCGCCGGGCGCCAGGATCTGGTCGTGGGTAAATCGCTGGAGTATGGCAAAAGCATTACCGACGCCTGCATCGGCTGGGAAGACTCAGTCGGCTTGCTGGAAACGCTGGCCGAAGGTGTGCGCCAGCGTCGGCTGAACAAGGCGCTGGAAGAGTAGGCGCCCCGGATCCGTTGAAGAAAAGAGAAAGCGGCCTGCGGGCCGCTTTCTTGTTGGTGCAGGCTGTGCCGCGAACGATCTTGTAGAAGAGATATTATTTGCTGCGGGTGTAGGCCAGCAGTGCTTCTGTCGACGCGTCATACGCCGGCTCGCTGGCACCAGCCAGGCGCTGCTCGATGCCGGTGGCGAGTTGCTTGCCGAGTTCCACACCCCATTGGTCGAAAGAGTTCAGTCCCCAGATCGAGCCTTGCACGAAGACCTTGTGTTCGTAGAGCGCGAGGAGTGCCCCGAGGCTGCGGGGTGAGAGCTCATCGAGCAGCAAGGTGTTGCTCGGGCGGTTGCCGGGGAATGTGCGGTGCGGGATCAGGGCTTCGATTTCCTCGGCGGCTATGCCTTTGGCCTGCATTTCGGCGCGTACTTCCTCGGCGGTCTTGCCCTGCATCAGCGCTGCCGATTGGGCGAGGCAGTTGGCGATCTGGCTTGTGCGGTGGGCCTCGATCTGGCCGGGCTGTCTGAGGGCCAGGATGAAGTCCACCGGGATTACGGCGGTGCCCTGGTGGAGAAGCTGGAAGAAGGCGTGCTGGCCGTTGGTGCCGGGTTCGCCCCAGATCACTGGACCGGTGGCGTAGTCGACGGCTTCCCCATCGGCGCGCACCCGCTTGCCATTGGATTCCATGTCGAGTTGCTGCAGGAAAGCCGGCAGGCGGTGCAAGGTCTGGTTGTACGGAGCGATGACCTGCGACGCAGAACCCAGAAAATTCACGTTCCAGATGCCCAGCAGCGCAAGGATGACAGGCAGGTTTTCCGCCAGCGGCGCGGTGCGGAAATGCTGATCCATTGCGGCGGCACCCGCGAGCAATTCATCGAAGCCGGCCGGACCGATGGCGAGGACGATGGACAGGCCGATGGAACTCCACAAGGAGTAGCGACCGCCGACCCAGTCCCAGAAACCGAACATGTTGGCGGTGTCGATGCCGAAGTCATTGACCTTGGCGGCATTGGTCGACACGGCGACAAAGTGCCGGGCGACGGCCGTTTCACCGCCTGCAGCGACCAGCCAGGCGCGCGCACTGCGGGCATTGGTGAGGGTCTCGACGGTGGTGAAGGTCTTGGATGCGACGATGAACAGGGTACGTGCCGGGTCGAGATCCTTGAGCGTCTGGACCAGATGCAGACTGTCGACGTTGGAGACGAAGTCCATGCGCGGACCATCGGCGTAGGGCTTGAGCGCCTCGCAGACCATCAGTGGGCCGAGGTCCGAGCCGCCGATGCCGATGTTGACCACGTCGGTGATGCGCTCACCGGAAAACCCTTTCCAGTCGCCACTACGCACGCGTTCGGCAAAGGCATAGGTGCGTGCACGTACTTCGCGGATGGCGGGCAGAACATCGTGGCCATCGACCAGGACCGGCACATCACCCTGCGTGCGCAACGCAGTGTGCAGCACAGCGCGATGCTCGGTGGAATTGATGGCATCGCCTTCGAACATGGCACGGGTATGGCTGCGCAGGTCGCACGCATCCGCCAGGTCAAAGAGCAGGTGCAGCGTGGTGTCGCTGATGCGGTTCTTTGAATAATCCAGCAGGATGCCGCAGGCTTCCTGGCGGAAGTGACAGGCGCGTTGCGGATCTTGCGCGAAGAGTTCGCGCAGGGCGGCGGGAGGGTGGCTCGTCGCGTGTTCGGCAAGGCGAGTCCAGGCGGAGGTGCGAGTCGGATTCATGGTGTGTGCCGGAGTAAGGTTCTTGTATTTCTGGATGATAGCCGGGCTGCATGACGGTGGCGAGCACCCGGCCATCTGCAAGCGTTCAGCCCCTGGTAACGGCCTGTTCGAGGGCGACGGCCGCACCGATCAGCGCCGGGTTGTTGGCGGTGATGACGTAAGTCGGAATCTGGGCCAGATAGCTGCTGAAACGGCCTTTGGCTTCAAACCGCTGACGGAACGCGGACTCGGCGAAATAGCCACCCAGGCGTGGCACGATGCCGCCGCCGATGAAAACGCCGCCACGTGCGCCCAGCGTCAGCGCCAGATTGCCCGCACAACTGCCAAGCAGCGCACAGAACATGGCAAGGCTCGCTGCACACAGGGCATCCGTGCCGCTCAGGGCGGCGGTCGTGATGGCGGCACTGTCGAGCGCCTGGGCTGTCTGCCCGCGCACTTGCGCCAGCGCGCGGTACAGCGTGATCAGCCCGGGGCCGGAGAGTACCCGTTCGGCCGAGACGTGGCCGTACTCGCGGGCCAGCAGGGCGGTGAGTGCGAATTCTTCATCGGTCTGGGGAGACAGACTGACATGGCCGCCCTCGCCACCCAGTGGCACGTAGCCCTTGCCGGACGGGATCAGGCCGGATACGCCCAGTCCGGTACCCGGGCCGATCACGCCGATGGCGCAGCCCGGGATGCAGACTCCGGTGCCAACCTGATACCGCTCGGCATCTCCCAGATGAGGCAGCGAGAGGGCAAGAGCGGTGAAATCGTTCACGAAGACGAGTTGCTCCATGTGCAGGGCCTGTCGCAGTGCTTCGACAGAAAATGCCCATGGATTATTGGTGAGACGCAGCTGGTCGCCGGTGACCGGGTTGGCTATGCCGATGGCGCCATTGCGCGGCGTGGGAGCGGCTTGTTGCGTGCGCCACGCATGGATGGCCTCAAGTGGCCCGGAGTAGTCCGCGCAGCGCAGGGTGGCGACATGGCTGATCGGCGCGCCAGGGGCAGCGATCATGGCAAAGCGCGCATTGGTCCCGCCAATGTCGCCGATGAGGTGCGGGTAGCTGTCAGCGGGTCCAGAAAACATGTTTTTCGAGGCCTTCTGCATGCAGGAAATGGCTGATCGGCAAAGCCGGGGTTGGTGCGGTCAATGCCTGACCCAGGACCTGCCATTTGTGTTCGCCGGTCACGTGCAGGATGAGACTGCGGGTGGCAAGCAGGCGCGGGGCCGTCAGGGTGAGGCGGGCCGTCACCGGGGCTTTGCCCTCGGCGAACAGCAAAGGGTGGTTGCTGGCGTCGCAGAGGGCGGCCTCGCGCTGCGGGCTGTCCGGGAAGATCGAGGCGGTGTGGCCGTCGTCCCCCATGCCCAGCACCACAACGTCAAAGCGCTCCGGCAGGATAGCCAGGCGTGCATTGGCCGCATCGATGTGCTCGGCGGGCAGATACAAGGGCAGGAAATTCGCGGCGGCGGCCCGGCCTTGCAGCAAATGGGTACGCACGCTGCGGGCATTGCTGTGCGGGCTGTCTTCGCTGACACAGCGTTCATCCGCAAGCGTGATGGTGACGCGCGCCCAATCCAGATCCGCGTGGCCCAGCGCCCGGAAGAAGCCCGCCGGGGTGCGCCCTCCCGAAACCACCAGGGCGGCCTTTCCGTGGGCTGCGATACCGTCACGCAGCTTGGCGGCCACGCAGGCAGACAGCGCCTGATCGAGGGCATCGGTGCGCGTAAATGTGTGGAGCTTGAGGTTCACCGTGATGTTCTCCGCAGGAATGGGGTGGGAGTGTAGGAAATTGCCGGGTTTCTGGCTATGCCCCTGCACCCTTATCTGGTGCGGGCGCTTGTGCCGGATGCCGCATTCGACTACTTTGCAGAATCTCGCTGTCGTGTTTGCAAAGGTTGCCGCCATGTCTGTTCAGTCGCCACTCAATCCCATCGTAGACGCCGTGACGCGTCGCATCATCTCCCGCAGCGCCGGAACCCGTGCGCGCTATCTGGCACGGATCGAAGCCGCCATTCCCGGCTCTCCATATCGCGGGCAGCTCGGTTGTACCAATCTGGCCCACGGGTTTGCTGCAAGCCCGGCCGATGACAAGCTGCGCATCAAAGCCCTGCGCGTGCCCAATATCGGCATCGTGTCGGCGTACAACGACATGCTTTCTGCGCACCAGCCCTACGGTGTGTATCCCGATTTCATCAAGGCCGTGGCACGCGAGGCTGGTGCCACGGCGCAGGTCGCCAGCGGGGTGCCGGCCATGTGCGACGGCATCACGCAGGGCGAGGACGGCATGGATCTGTCGTTGTTCTCGCGCGACGTGATTGCCATGAGCAGCGCGGTGGGGCTTTCACACAACATGTTTGACGCTGGCATGTGCCTGGGCATTTGCGACAAGATCGTTCCCGGCCTGCTGATGGCTGCACTACGCTTCGGTCATCTGCCCTTCATCTTCGTGCCGTCCGGGCCGATGCCCTCCGGCATCTCGAATGACCAGAAAGCCAAGGTACGGCAGAAATATGCGGCCGGCGAAGTCGGGCAGGAGGCGCTGCTGGAAAGCGAATCGCAGTCCTATCACGCTCCCGGCACCTGTACCTTTTACGGCACGGCCAACAGCAACCAGATGCTGATGGAAATGATGGGGCTGCACATCCCCGGCGCAGCCTTTGTCCCGCCCGGCACCCCTTTGCGTGAAGCCCTCACGCGGGCGGCGACCCGACGGGTCCTGAAACTGACCGTGAACGGTGGAGAATTCACGCCCTTGGGCCGCATGATTGACGAGCGCAGCATCGTCAATGCCATCGTCGGTTTGCTGGCCACGGGTGGCTCGACCAATCACACGCTCCATCTGGTGGCGATGGCCCGCATGGCAGGTATCCTCATCGACTGGAGTGATTTTGAAGCGCTCTCGAAAGCCGTGCCCCTGCTTGCACGCGTCTATCCGAATGGTGCGGCGGATGTGAATCAGTTCCACGCCGCAGGCGGGATGGCCTGGGTGGTGCGCGAGCTGCTTGGTGCCGGCCTGGTGCACGGGGATGTGCAGACCGTTGTCGGCAAGGGCCTGGCCGCGTATGCCAAGGCGCCACAACTGGATGCTGCCGGGGAACTCGTCTGGCATGACGCGCCGAGCGAAAGCGGCGATCCGGCAGTGCTGGCGAGTGTCGCTCAGGCTTTCAGCTTCGATGGGGGCTTGCGCCTGCTGACCGGTAATCTGGGGCGGGCGGTGATCAAGGTCTCGGCGGTCAAGCCCGAACATCAGGTCATCCGTGCGCCTGCGGTGGTCTTCGAGAGCCAGGATGCGCTGATTGCGGCGGCCAAAGCCGGCCAGCTGGAGCGCGATTTTGTCGCGGTGCTGCGCTTTCAGGGGCCGCGTGCGATCGGCATGCCGGAACTGCACAAGCTCACGCCGACCCTGGCGAATCTGCAGGACAAGGGTTTTCACGTGGCCTTGCTGACCGACGGGCGCATGTCCGGCGCGTCCGGCAAGGTGCCGGCGGCCATCCACGTTACGCCCGAAGCCTTGGCCGGTGGCCTGATCGCCCGCGTGCAGGACGGTGACATGATCGAGCTGAACGCCGAAACGGGCATCCTGCACGTCGAATGTGACGAAGCGGAATTCGCAGCGCGCAGCCCCGCCCAATTTGCGGGGACCGGACAATTCGGCTTGGGCCGTGAGCTGTTCGGCGTGATGCGCAATGCGGTCAGCGGCGCGGAGCAGGGTGCAACGGTGTTCTCGTTCGAGGAGTGAGCGAGGCCGGTTGCTCGTTGAGCAGGGCGCCAACAGCCTGTTGGCGCCCTGGCATTACAGCCGCCGCACCTTTACCGTCTTGCCCTTGATCTTGCCTGCGCCGAGCTTGCGTGTGGCTTCACCGGCAATGTTGCGATCCACGGCGACGTAGGTGGTTTGCTCGGTGACGTTGATCTTGCCGATCTGCTCGCGGGTGTAGCCGGCTTCCCCGGTCAGGGCACCGAGCACGTCACCGGGGCGGATCTTGTCTTTCTTGCCGCCAAGGATCTGCAGGGTCGACATCGGCGGCAGGAGTGGCGCCTCGTCTTCTGCCACAAGTGAATCGAGCTTGTGCCACTCGGGCTTGAAATTGCCCAGCTGGGCGATGCCGACGATCTTCTTCTGGTCGGCCGGGCCCACCAGACTCAATGCCCAGCCATCCTGATCGGCGCGGCCGGTGCGGCCCACGCGGTGGATGTGGACTTCCGGGTCCGGCGTGATGTCGACATTGATCACGGCTTCGAGCTGGGCGATGTCCAGCCCGCGGGCGGCCACATCGGTGGCGACGAGCACCGAACAGCTGCGGTTGGCAAAGCGGATCAGCACCTGATCGCGCTCGTGCTGTTCCAGCTCACCATGCAAAGTGAGTACGTGGAAGCCTTCGCTGCGCAGTTGCTCGAACAGCGCTTTGCATTGCTGGCGCGTGTTGCAGAACGCCAGCGTGCTGGTCGGGCGGTAGTGGCGCAAAAGCATGCCGACAGCCGTCAGGCGTTGCTCCGGGGTGATTTCGTAGAAGCGCTGGCGGATCTTGTCGGCCTCGTGCGCCTCGGTCAGTTTGACTTCCTGCGGGTTGCGCAGGAATTCGGCGGCCAGTTTTGCAATGCCATCCGGATAGGTGGCGGAAAACAGCAAAGTCTGCCGACCCGGTGGGCAGCGGCTGGCGACCCAGCTGATGTCGTCGAAGAAGCCCATGTCGAGCATGCGATCCGCTTCATCGAGGACCAGGGTGTTGAGTCCATCCAGCTTGAGGCTGCCACGCTCGATGTGGTCCATCAGGCGCCCCGGGGTACCGACGACGATGTGCGCGCCATGTTCCAGACTGGTGATCTGTGCGCGCATCGGTGCGCCGCCACACAGCGCCAGGATCTTGATGTTGTCCTGGGCACGGGCAAGGCGACGGATTTCTTGCGAGACCTGTTCGGCCAGTTCGCGCGTGGGGCACAGCACCATGGCCTGTACGCCGAAGTGGCGCGGGTTCAGGCGAGCGAGCAGTGGCAGGCCGAATGCAGCCGTCTTGCCGCTGCCGGTCTTGGCCTGGGCTATCAGATCATGGCCGGCAAGTGCCAATGGCAGGCTGGCGGCCTGGATCGGCGTCATCTCGAAGTATTCGAGCTGTTGCAGGACGGCGAGCTGCGCAGGCGACAGTGGCAGATCGGCGAAGGCGCGGCTCGCTGGTTGCGTTGGCGGAACGGTGGCGGTGATCGGGCTGGGCGTGTTGTCAGTCATCTGGATCAATGTGTGATGCGCGGGCGACCCGGGCGGCCGAAAACCTTGTTGTTGGCACGGGTGACTTCCTTGGCCTTTTCCTTGCGCGCCTCGAATTTCTCGGTCTTGGTCAGCGGCGGCAAAGAAGCGCGCCAGGCAAGGATGGCTGCGCTCAGGTCTGCATCATCGGGTTGCACAACGGGGTGAGCCGTGCCGACATCGAATTCGGCGAGTTTTTCCTTGATGCGATAAGCCCGTTCGTTCGCATCGCCCTTTTTCGAAGTGCCTGCCAGCAGGCGTTCAGCCTCGGCGCTCAGCGTGTAGCCCTCATCCTGCGCGACGATCAGGCCGTGGCTCGACAAGCGGGCGAAGGCTTCCCGCAGTTTGGTTTCCGACGGCAGGTGCGGCTGGAGCATGGCCACGGCGACCACGACCTCATTGATGGCGGCAGGTTTGCGCTTGGCGGCAAGGGTAATGGCCTGAAGCAGGAGCACATCAGCGTCATGGATCTGTTGCATGAACGATTTCCGGAAAGGTTTTGAAAGCTGGCTTGTGAGGGTAGCCGATTCAGCGCCAGCGTGCCGGAAATTATCGTGTCGGCGCCAGATGTAAAACGGCGCAATGACGCGCTAAAACCTTGCTGTCAGGCGCTATTCTGTGCAAGAAGCCGCTTGTTCCGCTGTCCTGTATGGAGTATTCCTTTGCGCACTTTGATCTGCCTGTCTGTCCTGTGTCTGAGTGGTTGCGTGGTCATGACGCCAAGCGCTGAACTCAAGGCCCTTGAGCTCGTGAGTGTTGCCGTGACGAATGCGTCCACGCTGGCGCCTTCAACGGCGGAAAACTCGGTTATCCATCCCTATGAACGGTTTGATGGCGCGTGTATCGAGCTTAATCCTGTTTCGAATGTGGCCGACTTTGTACCTGCCATGCAGATCGAACTGGCCAAGCATGGCGTGAGCAGTCGCGTTTATGCCTCAAATTTGCCGGAAACCTGCCGTTATTCGATTCATTACGTTGCGCAGGTCGAGTGGGGGAAGCATTGGTTCAGCCCGGATTACAAGTCCTACATGAGTGGTGCACGCATTGAATTGCGCTCGTATGGCAAGGTGTTGGCTGCGGCGAGTTACAAGCCCAGTTTGCTTGGTTATGACAAGTGGGCGAGTACGCAAGACAAGATTGCGCCTGCGGTGCGCGTGATTGCTTATGGTGTGGCAGATGCGAAGGCCCCTGCCGTGCAGCAAAGTGGTCCGGCAGAAAACAATGCTTCAACGGAGAGTGGTTTGGCTGAGAGTGGTCGGCGAACGACCGCCAGATACTGATCTTTAGTAAGCCAGATATGGCAGAGAGATACTTATGTACGTTAGCTCAACGAACCGCAGTGTGGCGCGTAATGAGGTACAGAACGCATCGGCTACCATTGAATCCCAGATTCAGAAGCTGGGGGATGCAGTGGTCAATACCTTGACCAGCGGCGTCGGCGTGGCCGTTGGCACGGTCAGCGCCGGTGCGCAGCTGGGTGTAAGGGCCATTGGCAACATCATCGATACGTGGATCTAACTGGATAGGCGGGGTCGGTCGCGCGGATTTACCAGATCACCAGTGCGTCGGTCAGCATCTTCTGCAGCCAGCCGCGTGATGATGTATCGGAGATCAGGCCGGCACCAACCTGTTCCAGACGTGCATCCACCACATCCGATGATGCGACGGTGCGGCCACTCTTGATGTCGGCCGGATCCACCACGCCCGAAAATCGTAGCGTATTGACCGAGCCGTTGAAGGCCAGACTCTTTTCGCCAGCAACCACGAGATTGCCGTTGGGCAATACATTGATGACGGAGGCCGCCAGCTTGCCTTTCAGCTTGTTGGTGTTCTCCATGTTGCCTTTTCCTTCGAAGGTGTCACTGCCGCTGGCTGAAGCATCAGCGTTGATGATCTGATTGATCAGGCCGCTAATCGTGTTGGCTCCACCAGGGCCTTTGGTCGCAACGGTGTTGGCGCGACTGGTCTTGGTGTCGGACTTGTTGGTCGAAGTGAGAGCTTCCGAGATATCTATCTTGAGCGTGTCGCCGATCCGGCTCGGCTTGGTATCTTCGCGAAACATCACCATCGACGAAAGACTTCCTGGCTGGAAGATTGCACCGGAGTTGAGCTCCCGTTCAACGCTGGCCAGTTGCTGGATGGGGCGGTTGGATGTCGGGCCACGCACCAGGCTGGGATCGCTTGAACAGGCACCCAGAACCAATGCAAGCATGACCGTACTTGCCGAGGCAAATTCGGTACGGGAGTGCACGATCGCACCCGACTTGCGGTTGAGCCCGAAATTCAAGCCATTCCCCTTCTCTGGTTGGATTTCTGATGGCTTAATTGTGTGGGTTTAAGATGTTAAAAGATGTGCACCTGATAAATAACCTGTAAAGGTGACGCACCCGCTGTTGCGGGGAGCCTTCAGCAATCTGCACGGGACATGCTTTCGTCACCCGCTCCCGGATGGTTTTCGGATTCACAGCCTGTTTTCTTTTTATGGAAATGGCATGATCCGCAGCGTATCGGGGGCACCTGCTTCTTCCTGAATCCGGAAAGACTGTGGTCTGTATCGGGCCGGGATGCTCTGGCGTAGTGCTTCAATCCAGGCAAGCACTTCCGGGCGATTGGGGGTGGCACTGTAGATCACCCATTCCTGTCCTGCCGGGGGCGCGGGCAGTCTGGCGGCAATGTCGGCAGGGGCATCGGAAAGGTGGGCGATCAGCCCTGCGGCTCGGGTGTGGTCGGGGGCCGCGCTGGAATCTTCTGATGCATTTTGAATATCTTGAAGGGTTTTTGCATTGCGCAGGGCTGGGCTGAACGAGGGTGAGGGGGCCGGGGCGAGCGACTGTTTGCGGATCTGCGTGGCAGGCGGTGTTGCTTGGGCCAGGCTGGCGTCGGTCTGTGCGGGTTCGCCGGGGGCGCGTTCAGGCCTGACCAGAGCTTTTCCGGCGAGCAGCGCAGAAGGTGCGAGCGCAGGAGGGGATGGCTCCGCGCTGCGGCCCACCGTGTCGGTTGGCGGCGGCATGCCTGGCGTGGCGGGGGCGGCGGCAGGCATGGCCGGCAGTTCTTCTGCATGGGGCGCGTCAGGGCTGGCCTTCGCGCGTGCCGCAGAGGGGGCAAGCAGGCGGGCAGAGGGCGCAATTCCGGGAACGGGTGCTGGCGCTGGAAGTCGTGCCGCAGCGGGCGGAATGACTGGCGCCGGTGGCGGCGCTGCATGCGGGGGCGGTTCGGCGCTGGCAAGTGGAGGCGAAGGATCGGCGTCAGGGCCAGGAATGACGCGCGACAGGAAATTCTCGTTGAACGCCTCGCGTACGGCGATCTGCTCGGGGTTGGGCAGAAATCTGAGCAGAAGCTGCACGGCTACCGCGGCGAGGATGCCCATGAGCCCTGCCAGACGCAGATCAAACCAGGAGAAGCCCAGCCATACGGCTTTGCGCGCAGGTTTCTGTGTCGGGCGAGGCTGCCGTGCCTGGGTGTGCAACCAGTCTGCCGTGGCAGGCTGCAGCGCAGTTCCCAGCGCGGCTTGTGGAGATTCTCCCTGGGCTATCTGCGTCAGGATGGCCTCGCGTCGTGGTGCCTGGTCCGCATCGATCTTCGCGGCCATTTTCAGGAAACGGGCTTCGAGGCTGGCGGGCGGCTCAAAACCTGGCTGTGCGTTCGGGTTTTCGCAGGAGCGGCCAGTGGCCGCGAATTCGCGGCGAATAGCCGCTCCAACAGCTGTCTGCGCCGTGTGGGCACTCGCAAGAAAGCTTGCCTCCAGCGAAGCTGGTGGCTCAAAGGCCGGCAGTGCGTGCAGCAGCCGGGCAAGGCGGTCCTCGCCACGCACGAATTTGTCGAAGGCCTCGCTCATGAACCGGCCTCCAGCTCACGGCGCAAACGCGTGAAGGCATAGCGCAGGCGACTCTTCACGGTCTCGAATCCCTCTCCGAGCGTGTGGGCGATTTCCTCCAGACTCATCTCGCTGAAAAAACGCAGCACCACGACTTCACGCTGATTGGCCGGCAGTGCCAGCAAGGCTTTGTGCACCTGAGCGAGATTCTGGCGCAATGCCAGCTCGGTTTCCGGTGCGAGGTCGTCGGTGGGCGTTTCGGGCTGCGTGTCGTCCAGTGGGTCGCGCAGGCTCTCGCTCGCCGAGCGGCGCAGATCCCGCCACAGGTTGCGCGCGATCTGGAACAGGAAGGTGCGGAAAGTCGCCTGGGGCGTGTAATCGGCACAGCGCGTCATGAGCTTCTCCCAGGTCCGCTGCGTGATGTCTTCTGCCTCCTGCGTATTGCCCTGACATTGCCAGGCCACGAAGTTGAAGAGCGCCCGGTTGTGGCGACGGAACAGCTCGGTGGCCGGCGCTTCGATGAGGCCGTTGGCAACCAGCAGCATCAGCTCTTCGTCCGGCAGATTCGCGAGTTCGGTGGCGTTCTTCATGCCGCGGAGTATAGCCCGCAGGGCTTGTGCTGCAGGCGTTGCCGTGGGGCGCGAATGATCAATTTCGGAGCCGAGGCGGGCTCGGGTTGCGGGAGCGACGTCCACGTCGCGCATGCAACGCTTTGCGACATGGACGTCGCTCCCACAGGGGCGTGCGTGACCTGCTTACTTTGCCGCCTTTGTGCCCAGTGCGGAGGCCAGATCCACCAGCCGCAGGAACTCGCCGCGATAGCCGAAGCGATCCTTGCCGAGATTGTCGGCAGCGAGCCGGCGGGCATCGCTGTAGTCCCATTGCCCCGTGTACTTGCCGCCGCGCAAGATCTGGCCGAAACCGGCGACGGCGGTGGCGAAGCGGAATTCGCTGCTGGCCCGGGCGAGGGGCAGGATGGCACTGCGTTGCAGGGGGATTTCGATCAGCTCGCTCCGGGTCGCCTCGGGCTGCTTGTAGCGCAGGCGCAGGAAGCCCAACTCGCTGGCGGCCGGGGTGCCCAGGTGTGCTTGCGGTGCATAGCGCAGATCATCCATGCTGGCCTTGCTGCCAACCAGGGTCAGCTCGTACAGCGCAGTCACCGTGTGGCCGGCTCCGATGTCACCGGCGTCCACCTTGTCATTGTTGAAATCCTCACGGGCGAGCTGGCGGTTCTCGTAGCCGATCTGGCGGTATTCCTTCACGACAGCGGGGTTGAACTCGATCTGTACCTTCACGTCCCTGGCGATCGTTGCCAATGTCGAAGTCATTTCATTGACGAGTACCTTGTGGCCTTCCATCAGGCTGTCGATGTAGGAATACGCGCCGTCGCCCACGTCGGCGATCTGCTCCATCATCCGCTCGTTGTAGTTGCCGGTGCCGAAACCCAGCGTGGAGAGCGAGATGCCGCTCTTGCGGCGCTCCTCGATCATGCTTTTGAGTTGTTTGTCATCGCTGATGCCGACATTGAAGTCTCCATCGGTGGCGAGCAGGATGCGGTTGATGCCGCCCTTGATGAAACTCTGTTGTGCGGCACTGTAGGCCAGCTGGATGCCGGAGGCGCCCGCCGTGCTGCCGCCTGCACGCAGCGCATCGATGGCGGCGGTGATCGCGGCCTTGTCGGCCCCCGAAGTCGGCGGCAACACCAGCTGTGTGCCATCGGCATAGGTCACGAGCGATAGCCGATCCTGCGCGCGCAGTTCATTCACCAGCAGTTTGAGTGAGGCTTTCAGCAGCGGCAGCTTGTCCGGGCTGTTCATTGATCCCGATACGTCGACAAGGAACACCAGATTGGCGGGCGGCAGGTTTTCCTTGGCTACGTCCTGCCCCTTGATGGCGATGCGCAGCAGCACGCGTTCGGCATTCCATGGTGCCGGGGCGAATTCGGTATGCACGGCAAACGGACGACCGTCGCGGGGCAGGGCGTAATCGTAAGGGAAATAGTTGATCAGTTCCTCGACGCGCACCGCATCGGCCGGCGGCAGCTGCCCGGCATTGAGCATGCGCCGCACATTGCTGTAGCTGCCGGTGTCGACGTCGATGCTGAACGTGGATACCGACGCTTCGGCGACCCGCTTTACCGGGTTGTCGTTGATCTGGCCGTAGCGCTCGCGTTCTTCTGGCGGCATCGGGGCCGGCAAGTACATGGCCTGTGCCTGCATCTTGAACAGCGGGCCGGCCGCGTCGCGTTGCAGGCGGCTTGCGGTTGCTGCGGCGGGCGCCGCGCTGGGTTGTGCCGTGGGGGGCACGGCGGGCGTCACGGTTTCAGCCCGTTGGGCCGGCGGGGTTTCCGGCTGCTGGCTGGCGCAGGCGGCTATGAGGGCCGCCAGCAGCAGGGCGAGCAGGCGGGAGAGTTGGCGAGGTTTCATTTTCAGGCTCCTGGTTTGAAGGTGTGAACCTGAAACGGGTGAAGACGCCAAAACGGGTTGATGAGGGGAAATAAAATTATCGGGCCACGCTCTGTTCGAATTCGTGGCGACCGGCAGGATTGGTCATGGCGACCAGAACCTGGCCGGGTTGTAATTCAAAATCGGCTTGCGGATTGAATTTCCAGTCCTTGCCGACGCGTACGGCCATCAGGATGAAATTCGGGTTGGCCAGGTTCAGCGAGCCGAGTGTGCGCGGCACGAAACTGCCGGACAGGGTGACTTCTTCCATGCGGATCTTGTGCTCGGAACGCATCATTTCTTCGAGGAAGCCCTGTACGCGCGGGCGCACCATCATCGTCACGATGCGCAGCCCGCCGGTGAAGTCCGGCAACACCACCTGATCCGCGCCGGCTTTCTTGAGTTTCTCCTCATTGCGGATTTCATGGCAGCGCGCCACCACCCGTATCTTCGGATTCAATTGCTTGGCCGTGAGGGCAATCATCATGTTCTTGGCATCGTCGTTGGAGACGGCGAACACGCCGTGCGCGCGTTCGATCCCCGCGTTGATGAGCTGTTCATCGTCGGTGGCATCCCCTTGTTGCCAGATCAGCTGGTCGTCACGGTCAGCCAGTTCCAGCAACATCTGCAGGTTGGGTTCGATGGCCACGAAGGGGCGCCCGGTCACCTTCAGTTCGGCGCCGACGTTCTGGCCCACGCGGCCGTAGCCGCAAACGATGAAATGGTCTTCCAGACGATCAATCTTCTTGTTCATGCGGCGCCTCCGCAGGCTGAAATCAAAATCACTTTCGAGAAAGAACACGGTCAGGCTGGTAAACAGGAATGTCACGCCGCCAAAACCGATGAAGGAAATCAGCCCGGCAAAGATGCGGCTCCAGATATCGTGCAGTGGAACCACCTCTCCGTATCCCACCGTAGTGATGGTGATCAGGGTCATGTACAGCGCGTCGGAGAACGTCGTGGCCTGGCCGCCAATCACGAGAAAACCGACGGTGCCGAGGAGGGTGACGACCAGCAGCACGAAGCCCGCAAAATAGATGCGCAACAGGATGCGTGGCAGTTGTCCGCGGTGTGGCGCTGGGTGTTCCTTGCGCGGGCTGCGGCGCTTGCGCCTTGCCGGACGCCAGAAGCGGAGGTTCATTGCGCAGTTCCCGTATGTCGAAGTTTGTGATTATGCCTACAGCACAGGCGTGCTTGCGAAACAAAAAACACAAAATCGGCCCCGGCGTTCAAAACGGCGAGCGGGGTTCCGCTGCCGGATCAGGGTTCCCAGCCACCGCCAAGGGCCTTGTACAGCGTGGCCAGATCGGAGGATGCGCCGGCCCGCGTCTGAGCGAGCAAGGCTTGCTGGTCGCTGAGTTCGCGTTCGGCATCGAGCGCGTCGATCAGCGTCGTGTCGCCGAGGGTGTAACGGCGGTGGAGGGTTTCGGCAACGCGTCGGGTGCTGGCCAGCGCGGTTTCCTGCGCGGCGAGGGCTTGCAGGGTGTGCGCATACTGGTTGAGCGATTTCTCGGCGTCTGACAGCGCGCTGAGCACCGCCTTCTCGTAGCCGAGCGCGGCAGACTGCTGGCGCGCTTCAGCCGCGTGGATCTCGGCGCGTACCCGGCCGCCATCGAGGATGCGCCAGGAGATGAGTGGCCCGGCTGCACCACGCCGGCTGTCCCAGGCGAAGAGGTCGCTGCCGGAAAGCGCCCGGAAGCCGGCACTCGCCGACAGACTCAGTTTTGGGAAGAGCTCGGCAGTCGCCACGCCGGTGTCGGCGGTTGCTGCCGCGAGCTTGCGCTCTGCAGCGATCACGTCCGGGCGGCGGCGCAGCACATCGGCACGCTGGCCGACGGGGATCGGGTCGAGCGCAATGTCGCTGCCTGGCAGGGTGGCGAGTGCCAGTTGTGCTTCCGGCAGATCGCCGTAGAGCAGCCCGAGCGCCAGGGCTGCGGCCTGCCGGCGTGCGGCGATGGGCGGCAAGGCGGCTCTGGCCTGGTCGAGTCTGGCCTGTGCGCGTTCGACCTCGGTACGCGGTAGATCGCCCGCAGCTTGCCGGATCTGCACGAGCTGATGGATCTGCTGCAGCGCATCGACCGAAGCCTGGCGCGCGGCTAGTTCGCGTTGTGCACCGCGCAGCGTGAAATAGGTACGTGCGGTTTCTGCCGCAAGGCTCAAGCGCAGCCCTTGTGCCTCGGCCTCGCTCATCTGCAGCGCGGCCTGTGCCGATTCGCGCTGGCGGCGCAGGCTGCCGAACAGATCAATTTCCCAGCTCGCATCCAGCCCTGCATCGGAGACGGTCTGGTCGGGAGAGCGTTGCGGGTTGAATTCCGGACTGTTGAGGGAGAGCCGGCGGCGCTGGGTACTGGCGCTGGCTGCCAGTGTCGGTGCTGACAAAGCCTCGGCGCGCAGCAACTGGGCGCGTGCGGCCTCGATGCTGAGATCGGCCTGGCGCAGGTCGAGATTGTGGGCCAGTGCCTGCTCGACGATGCGTGCCAGATCCGGGTCTCCCAGGCTACGCCACCAACGTGCCAGGTTCGCGGGTACGGCGGTGGTGTCGGCCGATGTCTGCCAGCCCTGACCTGTGGCGACTGCGGGGACGGTGTGCTCCGGACCCACCGCCGCACAAGCCGCGAGTAGCGCAGGCAAGGTCGTGATCATCAGACGGTGGGGTAGCATGAAAACGGGCAGGGTACGCATCGGGAACCTCACTGGAGCTTGCTGCGAACGAACAGGGTGGACAGCGTCAGCGTGACCGCAGCGATGACGGCCATCGGCCAGGCGTTGGCGAAAATGTCGGCAGGCGGCAGCGCCTTGAGGAAGCTGCCTTGCAGGATGATCAGGAAATGTTTGAGCGGAATGCATTGCGCCAGCCACTGCAAGAACAATGGCATGTTTTCAACCGGCGTGGCGAAGCCGGACATGATGATGGCCGGCACCAGAATCGCGAAGGTGCCGAGAATTGCCTGCTGTTGCGTGGCGCATACCGACGAGATCATCAGCCCGATGCCGACGAGCGACAGGATGAACAGCAGCAGACACAGGAACAGCAGGCCGAAAGAGCCGGTGAAAGGGATGCCGAAAAGGAAGACGCCGGCGCCAATCATCACACTGGCCAGCACCGCGCCGATGCAGAAAGCGGGGACGGCTTTGGCAACAATGATTTCGGTCGCCGTGCAGGGCGAGACGAGCAACTGGTCGAAGGTCCCCAGTTCGCGCTCGCGCGCAATCGACATCGCCGTGACCATCAGGGTCACCAGAGTGACAAGAATCCCGACCAGGCTGGGGACGACGAACCAGTAATAGATGAGGTTGGGATTGAACCAGTGCCGCACCATGCCCGGCTCGCCTGCCGTGCCCGGGCTTGCAGGGCGCAGCACCAGCGCAGCGTTGGTCGCGATGCTCTGCAGATAGCCGAGCGTGATCTGCGCCGCATTCGCCTTGCGCCCGTCCAGGATGACCTGCGCCGTGCCACTGCGGCCAGCCGCGATATCGCGCGAGAACGTCTGCGGCAGCACCACGCCCGCCATCACCTGTTGCGTGTCAATCATCCGCGCAAGCTCCTCTTCGCTCTGCACGAGGCGAACATGGCGCACGAGGTCGGAAGCATCGAGCTGCTGCACGAGTTCGAGGGCGGCTCCGCCCGCATCGTGGTTGAGCACGGCGACATCGATGTTGCGCACTTCCAGCGTCATCGCAAACGAGAAGACACAGAGCTGGATCAGGGGCGGCACGATCAGCACGACGCGGCTTTTCGGATCGCGCAGGATGCACAGCAGCTCCTTGACGATCTGTGCGCGCAGACGGATCAGCTTGGCGTGCATGGCTCAGGGCTCCAGACTCTTGCGCAGCTTGCGCATCACCACGGCGAACAGGATCGTGCCGAGCAGCAGCATCGCCCCCAGCGCGGGCAGCAACAGCGGCCACACATCGCCGGCAAGAAACACGGTCTGCAGACCGGTGTTGAAATAACGCGCCGGAACGATGCAGGTCAGCAACTGGATCGGGCGGGGCATCGAGCTGATCTCGAACAGGAAGCCGGACAGCAGATAGGCGGGCAGGAAGCCCGAGATCAGGGCCAGCTGGGCTGCGACGAACTGGTTCCGTGCAATCGTCGAGATCAAGAGTCCCTGCCCGAGCGCGGGAAACAGGAATACCACGGCCAGCAATAGCAAGGTCAAGACCGAGCCGCGCAACGGCACCCCGAAACCCCATACCACCAGCATGGCGCTGACCCCCGTTGCGATCAGGCCAAGGCCGAAATACGGCAGCAGCTTGCCTACGACGATTTCGAGGATGCTTGCGGGCGTCGAAAAAAGCCCCTCCATCGTGCCGCGTTCCCACTCGCGCGCCACGACCAGCGCCGTCAGGAGTGTGCCGATCATGGTCATGATGATGGATAGCGCGCCCGGCATCAGGGCACGCCGGCTCTCCATTTCCGGGTTGAACCAGAAACGCGGTTGCAGGCTGATGGCCGGGATTGCGTCGGGTGTTGACGCAACGCGATTGGCATACCAGCTGGAGACGACGCCTTGCGCATAGTTGGCAACGAATGTGGCGGTGTTCGGCTGGGTGCCGTCGGTGATGATCTGTACCAGTGCCTCGCTGCGACCGCGCAACAGACGGCTCGTGAAGTCCTGCGGAATCACCACGTAGCCGCGCAGGTGGCCGGCAATGACGGCGGGTTCTACCTCGCGCCGGTCGCGTGCCGGCGTCACTGCAAAATAGCGGCTGCCGGAGAACGCCGCAGCGAGTGACCGGGCGGCTTCGCTATCGGATTCAAGCACGATGCCGATGCGCACGTTGCGTGTGTCCAGTGACACGGCATAGGCGAACAGGAACAGCATCAGCACCGGCAGCGCGAAGGCGACGAGCAGGGTCGAGGGATCACGGAAGATCTGCAGGGTTTCCTTGCGCGCGATGGCGATGAGGCGGCGCAGCCTGAAACCTTGCAGGCGTGGGGCGTTCATCGTGCGGCCTCCTCGGCATCGACGCGCTCGATCAGCTGGATGAACGCGTCTTCCATCGTCGGCGCATGCCCGTCGGCGCGCGTGACCTGCTGTTTGAGTGCATCCGGCGTGTCGAGCGCGATGAGTTTCGCGCGGTACATCAGCGCGACGCGGTCGCAGTACTCGGCCTCGTCCATGAAGTGCGTGGTCACCATCACCGTGACACCCTTGCGCACGAGTCCGTTGATATGCGTCCAGAATTCACGCCGCGTGATCGGATCGACGCCCGAGGTCGGTTCGTCGAGAAACAATACCGGCGGGCGGTGCATCAAGGCGCAGGCCAGCGCCAGGCGCTGCTTGTAGCCGAGCGAGAGCGATTCCGGGGCTACATCGAGAAAGCGCTGGAGCTCGAAGGCCTCGATCATCTCGGCGATGCGTGCCTGTTTCTGCGCGTCAGCCAGCCCATACACGCCAGCCGAAAAATCGAGGTTCTGGCGTACCGAAAGCAGGCCGTAGAGCGAGAATTTCTGCGCCATGTAGCCGAGCTGGTTCTTGGCAGCACTGGCCGCTCTGGCGAGGTTCAGACCGACCACATGGGCCGAGCCTTCGGTGGGTTTCAAGAGCCCGCAGAGCATCTTGAAGGTTGTCGATTTGCCCGCACCATTCGGCCCGAGCAGGCCGAAGATTTCGCCCTGGCGTACCTCGAAGCTGACGCGGTCGGTTGCCGTGAAGTCGCCGAAGCGGCGCGTCAGGTTCTGGCAGGAGACCGCGATGTCGCTGGCTAGCTGCACCGGCTCCATCAGCTCCGCGATCACCGAGGTTCCACCGGGGCCGCCGCCGAGCAGGTCGACGAAGGCATCCTCGAAGCGCGGCGCGACGGCTTCCACATGGGTCTGGGCGGATCCGGCCAGTTCGCGGGCGGCATCGATGGATGCCCCGGCACGCGTCACCAGTCGCACCGAGCGACCCTGGATCACGCCATCGCTGATCGCGGGCAGGTCCAGCGCCTGTGCCAGGATGCGGCGCCGGTCGCCGGCCGGCTCGGCGAGGCGGAAACTGCGTCCTGCCAGCCGCGCAGTCAGTTCGGCGGGCTTGCCGGCGAATTCGAGCTTGCCTGCGTTGAGCAGCAATACGCTTGCGCATTGCTCGGCTTCATCCAGATAGGCCGTCGACCACAGCACCGCCATGCCGGCGTCGGTCAGTTCGCTGACCATTCGCCACAGATCCTGCCGGCTTACCGGATCGACGCCAACGCCGGGCTCGTCGAGTAACAGTACTTTCGGTCGGGCCATCAGTGCACAAGCGAGGCCAAGCTTCTGCTTCATGCCGCCCGAGAGCTTGCCGGCCAGGCGCTGGGTGAACGGGCCGAGCCGGGTGAAATCAAGCAGGCGCTCGAAGATGGCCTTGTGTTGCGTGGCGGGCAATTCGCGCAGCTCGGCGTAGAGCTGCAGGTTCTCCATCACCGAGAGGTCTTCGTAGAGGCCGAAGCGCTGTGGCATGTAACCGGCGAGCTGCGCGATCTCGCCTTGCGCACGCACGGTGTCACGCCCCAGCAGGGTGATGCTGCCGGCATCCGGACGCAGGAGCCCCGCCATCAGGCGCATCAGCGTGGTCTTGCCGGCGCCATCCGGCCCGACCAGACCGGTGAGTTGCCCGGGCAGGATGTCCGCGCTGATGCCGGCGAGCGCGAGCACCCCCGGAAAGCGTTTGACGACGCCTTCCACGCGGATGCTGGGTTCGACGCGAGGGTTTGCGGGGGCAGCGCTGGTGCTCATGGCCGGGCCTTTACGGGCGGGCACCTTCATCGATGGCTACGCTGACCGGCATGCCCTGGCGCAAGGCTTTGGCCGCACCGGGCAAGACAATCCGCACGCGATACACGAGGTCGGTGCGCAGCGCGGTGGTCTCTACCGATTTCGGCGTGAATTCGGCCTTCGGCGAGATGAAGCCGATCGTGCCCTTGAAGGTTTCCGGCGTGCCGTCGGCGCTCACCGTGACCGTGCTGCCGGGGCGCACGCGGGTCAGCTGAGGCTGGCTAACGTAGGCGCGTACGTAGATCGGCTCCTGCAAGGACAGGGTGTAGACCGGCGCGTTGCTTGTCACCATGCTGCCGACCTCACGCACGCGCGCCGAGATCAGGCCATCGGAAGGCGCGAGCAAGCGGGTGTCGGCCAGTGCTGTTTGTGCCTGCGCGAGTTGGGCTTCGGCGGCGGCCAGGCGGGCTTCGGCAGCCGCGATATCTTCCCGGCGCGTGCCTTCGCGGCGCAGGGCCAGACCTTGTTCGGCCGAGGCGAGTGCGGCGCGAGCCTGGTCTCGGGCACTGCGCGCGGCTTCAAGCGTGCGCTCGCTGGCGGCGCCGGTTTCGGCGAGGGCCGTCTGGCGCGCGAAATTGCGTTCGGCTTCGTTCACCGCGGCGCTGGCCTGCCGTACGGCGGCGTCGGCCTGCCCGATTTCCTGGCTGCGCGAGCCGTGGCGGGCCTTGTCCAGATCCGCCTGGGCCTGGGCAAGATTGGCGCGGGCCAGCGCCCGTGCGTCCTCGAAAGGTCTGGCATCGAGCTCGGCCAGCAACTGGCCTTGTGTGACGCGCGCGCCTTCCTCGAATCTGAGGCTGGCCACACGGCCCGGCTGGCGGAAGGCCAGCTCGACCTCGCGGATATCGACGTTGCCATGCAGTACCAGCCCAGTCGGCTGGCTGCTCTGCTTGTTCCACAGAAAGCCGGCTGCGGCCGCGATGACGAGGACGCCGATCAGGACCTTGGCCACCCGTTTCTTGTTCATGTCGAATCCTTCAGGCAAAACGTTGTGTGGGGAGCCTGCTTACCTGCGGGGTGAGCGGGAAAGCAGCGTGGAGTGAAGCTCAGCCTGGCGCATCGGGTTTCTCCCACTGCGCGCGGATCGCGTGCAGGCCGGCCCAGCTGAAGTCGGCAACATGGCGTGTGACGCGTGCCAGCACATCCTCTCCCGTGAAAATTTCCGGGGCGAGGCGCTTGATCATCGGCCGGCCGGCCATATGCACGGCGCATTGGCCGAAGATCGAGACCAGACAACGGGTAAGCGCTTCATGGGGGACGGCAGGGCCGACGATCTCGGCCAGCAGCGTCAGGAACTGTTTGGCTTGCGGCAGGTTGAAGTGTTCAAGCAGAACCTCCAGCGCCGGGGTCGGATTCGTCAGCTCGCGCAACATCAGCTGGCCGATGCGCGACGGGCCGTGCGGATCCAGCATGCGGTTGACCAGTGCGCTGACGGCAAAGTCGAAACGCGCACGTACAGGCTGCTCCACGCCTGGCTGCTGCAAGGGCGTCGCGGCCAGAGCCTTGTCGGCATGGTGGCGCAGGACGGCGAGGTACAACCCTTCCTTGCTTTCGAAGTGATAGTTGATGGCAGACAGGCGCAGGCCGGCGCGCTGGGCGATGTCCTGCACGCGGGCGGCACGGAAACCCACTTCGAGAAACACTTCGGTGGCGGCGGCCAGCAGGCGTGCACGCGTGTCCTCACCCGTTGCATGGTGCGGTGAGGGGGATTGGGCGAAAAGTTTCGTTGCGGAGACCATGGCTGGAATATATGGAAAAAGTTTTCCAATTACAAGAAAACTTTTTCCAGAAGATCCCGTCTGGAAACGATCAGGCTTGAACCCAGTCCTGCCCACCGGGTTGCGCGGACACAAAAAAGCGCATCCGGAAGCGATGCGCTTTGCGTAGGAAAACGTGAGGGCCTAAAGCAGCATGTCGCCCGAAACCTCGATACGCTGGGCGGTAGTTGTTGGAGAGCAGGGCCGCAATTGCGCTGCCTCGGTTACACTGCCTCCCGCAGGCTGCTGCGCTTCAGTACGCCATCTCTCCTCTCCCATGAAAACCCCCAGCAGAATTGAACCCCTGGTCACCGATGGCCTGGTTGATAGCGTCCTTCGCCAGCTCATGAGCGGCAAGGAGGCGATGGTGTTCGTCGTCCAGTGTGGTGATGACGTGCGTTGCGCCAAGGTCTACAAGGAAGCCAACAAACGCGCCTTTCGCCAGGCCGTGGCCTACACCGAAGGGCGCAAGACCAAGAACAGCCGGCAGGCGCGCGCGATGGAAAAGGGCTCGCGCTACGGTCGCCAGGAGCAGGAAGCCGCCTGGCAGCATGCCGAGGTCGATGCACTGTATCGGCTCGCCGCTGCCGGGGTGCGCGTGCCCACGCCGTATAACTTTCACGAAGGCGTGCTGCTGATGGAGCTGGTCGCCGACGAGCATGGCGAGCCGGCACCGCGCCTCAATGACGTTGTGCTGAGTCCGAAAGTTGCCCGCCAGTATCACGCCGAGCTGGTGCATCAGGTCGTCCTGATGCTGTGTGCAGGCATCGTGCATGGCGACTTGTCCGAATACAACATCCTGGTCGACGCCAAGGGGCCGGTGATCATCGACCTGCCACAAGCCATCGATGCGGCTGCCAACAATAATGCCAGCCAGATGCTCTACCGCGACGTGGAAAACCTCGCCACCTACTTCGGGCAATTCGCCCCGGAGTTGCTGGAAACCGAATACGGCAAGGAAATCTGGGCGCTGTACGAAGCCGGCCATCTGACGCCCGAACGCGAGCTGACCGGAAAGTTCGTGGCTGACGAAAGCGTTGCCGATCTCGACGAAATCATGCAGGTCATCGATGCCGCGCGCGACGAGGATGCCTTCCGCCAGGCCCGCCGCGCCGCAGCCCAGGCCGCCAACGCGTGGCCCGGCACCAACCCGGACGATTTCTGAGAGCGTCTTGTGATGGCTGATGCTTTCAGCATTTCACCCGACGAAATCGAATTCAGCGCGATCCGTGCACAGGGCGCGGGCGGGCAGAACGTCAACAAGGTCAGCTGCGCGGTCCATCTGCGCTTTGACATCAACGCCTCTTCCCTGCCGGAAGTCTTGCGCGAACGATTGCTGAAATTGGGCGACCAGCGCATCAGTAAGGATGGCGTCATCATCATCAAGGCGCAGGAATTTCGCAGCCTGGAGAAAAACCGCGCCGAGGCCCTGCGCCGTCTGCAGGAAATCATCGCCAGCGTGGCCGTGCAACCCAAGCACCGGCGCCCCACGCGCCCCACGCGCAACTCGGTCAAACGCCGCCTCGAAAGCAAGGCCAAACGAGCCTCCGTCAAGGCCGGGCGTGGCAAGGTCGAGGGCTAGAGCAGGCCGGGTGTGTTGCGCAAAGCACAGCACCTGCAGGGATGGCATAAACCATTGAAGTTGCTTCGTAGTGCCGGACTAACATGAATACAGCATTGTTGTTATGATTTGGCGTGATGTCCGTTATGGTCGGCGGTAGCCGGCCAGGTGCTGCCTTCCGATTTCTCCACGAAGCGGCCAATCAGATGACTGCTTCACTTCAAAACCTGCCCAATGGCCAATGCAAGCAACTCGCCCGAAGCGGCCAGTTTGGTCATCGTGACAGAATTGCATTTATAAATCGTGCGCTTCAAGGAACTCCTGATGCAAGACTTGGACGATCAGGTAGAAAAACTAAGAGCGATTTTTCTGAATTCCGTCACAGCCGTGCCGATGGCCGATGAAGCAGCAGCGAATGCGGCCTTGAAAGGCTATCAGAGCCTTCAACAGGCATCGAATCGCCTCTTCGATTTATTGGTCGTCTTGGAGAATACTGGCCAAACGGTTGGCACCGTGCGTGCTTTAGCCAATCATTTCTTTTTGGCTAATGTGCTGGATGGGGTGAGCGTTCCAATCGCCGAGGCGCTCAACAATATTGCAGCTTGCTTGCCCGGAATAGCCAATCCCGACGGAACGAGAATTCCATCTGGGCCCGTTCAACCTGGAACACCTCCTCCGCAAGTCACCGCCTTCGTGCGAGCGCTCGACCATGAGTCGGCTTGGCTGGAAGCCATGCTCATAGGCCGTGCCTTCATGGTCCTCAAGCGATTTCCGTTCTCGAACGCTCGCACGAAAGCAGTAGCGGACGCAGCGACTCGGATAAAACGGCTTGGCTACGCCTTTTCGATCCACTCAGGCCGATACCAGATCAGGCCCGACGGTATCGAAAATATCGTCGGCGAAATTTGGAAATGCCTCCATCGCGTAGGCTGTGTCAATGCGCTCTTGAATATCATGCGGGTGGCCCTTGAGACCAACGTCTACGCCTACGAGCAAATTCTATTCGGTAGGAAATATGCCGGCGGCCTTGGCGATCGCGCCCCGGGGTTGCCAATCGGGCTGCTCTATAACATTGCCGTCAAGCTGCCGGCCCAAGGGTCCAACGAACGCAATGCCAAGTCCTTCTGGGACAAGGCTGTCTGCCTAGCACGCGATCTCGTGGCGATGCTCGATCTCGAACCTTACTCACAATTTGCTTTTCTAGGATTGGATGCCCAAGCCTTGGAGGATGGACTGCGAGAGGTCGCTCACTACGACCACTGCTTCTCTCTTCGTCAGTGGCATCTCAGCTTCACCCCGCAGTTTCTCACCGTTTTTTTCGGCGAAGGATTCGATGCTGACATGAAGCAACGACTCGGCTGGAACGTCGCGGATGCTGTGCAACTGGCCCAGATTCTTAAAGCTCATGCCAGACCGGGCACTCAGGTTGTACCGATCTCCAGGCTGCTTGAAACCGGCTTGGACCCGGGAGTCTTTAAATCCATGTTGCCATTCTTTGCGCATAGAGAGGGAGAAGCAAACAAAAACTATCGTTCCCCCTTCGGGGCCGCAGGTCCTGACGTAATCTTCAAGCCGCTCATTCTGCTTAAGGGAAACAGCGTTGTTTTGCCGGCGGCCTCGGGACTGGGGCCAGCCCTGTTCGAAGCCACATTCGAAGCCTGGAAAACCAACAAGACCGATAAGGAAATTGCCAGCCTGAGAGGCGATGGGACAGAGCAACTGGCGAAATACCTATTCGCTAGGCTCGGCTTGCAACCGAGCTTCGAGAACGCGAAGTATGATCTGGGTGAACAAGGTGCTGGCGAGTGCGATCTCGTGTTCGAAGATGAGGAAAACATCATCCTTGTCGAATGCAAAGCAAAGGCGCTCACCCGGGGCGCCATGACCGGCATACAGGGCGATGCGCTACTCGATTTTGCTGGTGGCTTATTCGCGTCTCAAGCTCAGGCGCTCAGGCATGAGCGTATTTTGCGGAGTGAGGAGGCGATACATTTCTGCGACGGGACAAGGCTGGAGCTTCGGGAGCGGCACATCACTCGCCTCACCGTGACCCTGTTGGACCACGGTGCGCTCCAGGATCGGTGGATGCTTCGGAGCATCTATAACGCTTTGTTGTCGGCCCAAGTCACCTGTGATCCCAGCTATACGAAAAAAAAGCAAGTCAAGGAATTCAACGAGAAGCTGCGCTTGTTTCAGGAAGAGACACGCTTGCTTGAGGCGGCAGGGCAAGACATCAATGCTCACCCGCTCAATGCCGCTTCAGCGAGCGTGGCCCAACTCGACGTTCTTTTGGAAAGTGCGCAATCGCTTAGCGAGGTGAGGATGAGGCTGTCCTCTCACACGACGTTTTCGACCTTTAATGTGCTACTGGAGCACTTTCATCTACAGAAGATGCGAAGCCAAGGTCAGCCTTCTTAGCTTCGGTTTTGGCGGAGCTAAATCCATTCGGCAGATGTCCTGAACGACCGCCTCGCTCTACGCCCTGCCGCTGAGCCGTCGACACTACGAACGTCTCTTATGGGTCGAAAGCCGATGTTTAGCGCATCGCGCCGAATGCTAGAGGGCATCTCCGGTGCAATGCGCGTCTGAGACACTTCGGTAGCGCCTTGTGGCATCCGTTTTCTGGAAGCCCGCCAAGTGCCGGCTTGCCGAAGTCGGGGAGGGCGAGTACTGTATACTTATACAGTACTTATCGTGCCTCCATGGAACTCGCCGACAAGCTCGCCATCCTCGCGGATGCCGCCAAATACGATGTCTCGTGCGCCAGCAGCAATGCGCCGTCGCGCTCCTCTCAGGGCAAGGAAGGGTTGGGGGCGACGCGGGCCATGGGGGTGTGCCACAGCTTCACACCGGATGGTCGCTGCGTGGCCTTGCTCAAGATCCTGCTCACCAACTTCTGCGTCTACGATTGCCAGTACTGCGTGAACCGGCGCTCCAGCAATGTGCCGCGGGCGCGCTTCCGGGCGGAGGAGGTCGTGCAGCTGACGATGGATTTCTACCGGCGCAATTACATCGAAGGGCTGTTCCTCAGCTCGGGCATCATCCGCTCGCCGGACTACACCATGGAGCAGCTCGTGCGTATTGCTCGCAGCTTGCGCGAAGAACATCACTTCCGTGGCTACATCCACCTCAAGACGATTCCTGACGCGGATCCGCTGCTGATCGAAGCCGCTGGCCGCCATGCCGACCGCCTCAGCGTGAACATCGAATTGCCCACCGAAGCGGGCATCGCCCGGCTGGCGCCGGAAAAAACGGTGCAGACCATCCGCCGCGCGATGGGCACGATCCACGGCAAGATCGAGGAGCGCACTGCCGAGCGCCGCGCACCGCGCTTCTCGCCAGCCGGGCAGAGCACGCAGATGATCGTGGGGGCGGATGATACTGATGACAAAACCATACTCGACACGGCCGAAAATCTCTACGGCCACTACAAGCTCAAGCGCGTGTATTACTCGGCTTTCAGCCCGATTCCCGATAGCCCGCGCAGCGTGCCGCTGGCTCCCGCGCCCCTGATTCGCGAGCATCGGCTCTACCAGGCGGATTTTCTCGTGCGCGGCTATGGTTTCACGGTTGCTGAACTGCTGCCGGGGCGTGGCAATCTGGCGCTGGATGTCGACCCCAAGCTGGCCTGGGCACTGACCCACCGCGAGCAGTTTCCGGTGGATCTCAACCGTGCCGAGCTGTGGCTGATTGCGCGTGTGCCGGGCATCGGTGTGCGCAATGCCCAACGCATCGTGGCTTTGCGCCGCCAGCGCGAGATTCGTTGGGATGATCTCGCGCGCATGCGCTGCAGCATGAAGAAAGTGCAGAACTTCATCATCACCGCCGATCATCATCCGCGCACCGATACGCAAAGCAGCGAATGCCTCAAGCGCACGCTCGCGCCAACGAATCAGCTGGCCCTCTGGCCGGAGCTGGTGCATGCCTGAGGCGGTAAAGCGCTACGCCTGCAGCGTGAAGGATTTTGCGCAGTGGCGTGTGGCCGCGCGGGCCATGCTCGCGGCCGGCGTGAATCCGCCGGACATCCATTGGCAGGATGCCGGCAGTGCCGCGCCCACGCTCTTCGGTGCTCAGGATGTACTGCCGCAGGCCTGTGCCACTGCGCCGGTCGCGCGGGTGCCGTGGAAGCTCCTGGAAATGCTGCGCATTGCTGCGTGCCATGACGCGCCGGAGCGTTGGGCGCTGCTCTACCGCATCCTGTGGCGCTGGACCCGGGGCGACCATGCCGGCGCCTGCGAGGGGGACGTGGACGGCACGCGTCTGCGCCAGATGTTCAAGGCCGTGCAGCACGAGGTCTGCCACCTGCAATCTTTCGTGCGCTTCCGTGAGCAGCCCGCCGGCCCGGACGCTGACGGGCCGCGTTTTGTCGCCTGGTTCGAGCCGGCCTATCCGGTGCTGCGCGAGGTGGCTGCGCATTTCGCGCAACGCATGGGCAAGGTGAGCTGGCTGATCGCCACGCCGCATGAAACCCTGGCGTGCGACGGCAGGGCATTTGCGTATGGCCCTGGCATGGCCAGACCCGTGGACGTGGATGACGCGCAAGAAGCGCTGTGGACGACCTACTACCGCAACACGTTCAATCCCGCCCGACTCAATGTGGATGTCATGCGCGGGCACATGCCGGCACGCTTCTGGAAAAATCTGCCCGAAGCCGCCCACATCGGTGGCATGGTGGCCGCCGCCGATCTGGGGGACGCACGCCACGCCCAGTCTGCCGAGGTTGCCCGCAAGGCGCTACGGAACCGTCCCTGAGCGAGTGCGCAGGGATCCGGGCGGAGGTTCCCTCCTGGTAATTCATGCTTGGCGAGGCCTTGCGTGACTTGCCTGTGCAACCGCACTACGCCATGTAAGCCAAGCCTGTTTCTTTGTACGGTTTAACAAACACTAGGGAAAATACTTACAAGATTTTAATTGTTCCCGGGATCAGTTTGAATTATTTTACAACTCGAACTTATTTGTGGTGCTGCCGGTGTGTCAGGCCGCCCTTTCGTCGATGACCAAATCCAAAGGTATCCGTCGTGGGGGTTGCTGTTTTCCGTGTTTGAGACACGGCATGTTTTGGTGCCGCTTTGCTCGCTTTGCCTGCTGACTGTGGCAGCGGCGGTGGGACTTCCCGGCATCGTCCTCGACTGATCGTCAAACCTGCCAGGTTGCGAGATCAGTCTCAAGAAAGGTAAATAAAAATGGATAGCGGTAAGATTTTTGCAAGAGGGAATCCTCTCGTGCTATGGGGCATGGGCATCATGCTTTTCATTCTGACGGCTTGCGGCGGAGGCCATGACGCTGATTCGCCCGTTTCACATTCTGTTTCCTATGTGGGTGAGGGGGCGACTACCCAAATCCAGGTTGCGCATGAAGCACAGCTTGTGGCACCCGTCAGCCCGGACAAGGGCAAGAGTTCCTATTTTGTGGGTTGGTTCATCGCCGACAAGGGCGAGGGGTACATGTGGGATTTTGCGCATGACAAGGTTCAGTCCGACCTCGTGCTCAAAGCCAAGTTTGTGGAGCTGTCCGCATCCAACGTGATCGTGGATGCGTACCTGGATGAAGCGAAGCGCACTGCATACACCTTCAAGACCCTGCAGGAGTTGAAGGCGGCCAATATTGCAGATGGCACCACCGTCAACTTCACGCCGGGCGTTTACTGGACAGATGACTACAAGGATCTGAACGATGCCAATACCACGGCGCACCCAGGTTTGATCGGCATCTCGTTCGCGCAGTCCGGTTTGACTTTCAAGGGCCTTACGTCCAATGCGGATGACGTCCGGATTGCGGGTAATCGTGGTCAGACTCTGGGCTCTGTCGGGAACTGGAATGTCATCGGGATCGGAACCAACTTCTCGGCCTATAACCTGACAATCGCCAACTACACTTCTTTCGACCTCGTCTTTCCGCGAGATCCATCGCAGAACCTGCCGAGAAGGGGTGATGCGAGGGTACAGGCCCAGACGATCACCAACGCAAGCGGCGTATCGGTACTCGACAAGATGTACTTCGAGAACGTTCGTTTCGTCAGCTTCCTGAACCTGATTGCCATTTCTCCGGCAAGGGCTTATTTCAAGAATTCCTACTTCCAGCAAACGGATGACTCCATCGCTGGGGGTGACATCAACGTGTTTGAAAACTGCACGTTCGATTTCTATGGGAGTCACCCGTCATACGGTGGTTCGACAACGATTGCAGCCTTCCTGCATTCCACGTTCAACTTCTACAACGAAAGTCCTGTCTTCTGGTTCTCCAAGAGCGGCGGTTCCTGGGCTTTGATCGATAACGTCTTCAAGGGCCCGAAAGAAGAGATCCGCTGGGAAAACATCCAGCGACCGGACGTCAAAAACCCCGTTTATAACAACGTCTATGGGGATGGAACGCCGGTTGTGTTTGACACACAGAATCCGCTGGTCACACAGAGTCTGGATGCGGCTTCGCTGCCGATTTTCAAGGTCGGTGCGGAATACAACGTCTACAACCTTCTCAAGGGGAATGACGGCTGGGATCCCTCGCACCAGCAGCAGAAGAATGACACGGCATTCAAATTCACGCTGAGCGCCAACGCAAGCACCATCCAGTCGGACAACCTTGCGAACGAAGTCATCATCACGCCGACCTTCGTGCCTGCGAATAGCTTCAGCTATGCAGGCCTCTCCTTCCAATACGACACGTCGCTGTTTACGGCACTCGACAACGCCGGGGATGGCAAGCTGCATCTGCGAGCCAACCTGAACGCGACCGGCAAGATCATCAATTCGATCGTCAAAGCCAGCGCGCCGAATGGCCTGACTGCGCAGGTAACTCTGCACATCAATCCCCAGACGGTGGCGGCCCCCGTCATCGTGGGTACGCCTTCGATCACGATCAGCCAGAACGTGGCAGCACTGAAGATCACGTACGATCATACGGACTTTACGGACGCGTCCACCATCACGTGGTTCAGGGGCGCTGCGCCGGGTGACAAGGCTGTCCAGGTTGCAATCACCACCCTGAACAAGCCCTACCAGAACTACCAGCTGTCGGCTGGCGATATCGGCCAGTACCTGACTGCTGTCATCACGCCCAAGTATGAGTTCAGTCTGGCTGCGAGCAGCTCGGTGGATGTCACGACCAGCCGAGCCATCACGGCAGGGGATGTCGCCAATCCGTATTTGATATCCACAAACTTCGCGAATATCACCTGGGCCGGGCATGCTCTCAATCAGCGTGACGTCTGGTATGCCGATGCGTTCAAACCCTCAGATGTGAACCAGATCTGGGTTCCCTCAACCACGGCTACGCCATGGGTCTATCAGATAGGGGATCGGGATGGGGCGCTCGGCGTGCCTGGCCTGGTCACTGCCACGCAAGGCGCTCGCCTGCTCTACCAACCCCAGGGCGCTTTCTCCGATATGTCGCTCACGGCCACCCTCACTCCGGAGAAGATCGCCGGGCAGGGCTTTGGCAGCGCGACCGACCAGTACCTTGAGGCCTACATCAAGTGGGATCCGGTCACGCAGACCGGTTATGCGCTGCGCTTCCAGCGTTTGGCCAAGGATCCGCTGAATGGCAATCAGGCGATTCCGTCTTCCGGTAACTCCGTCCGGGTCTCGATGATCGAGTATGTCAATGGTGTGAGGACGATTTTGCCGGGCTGCTACGTCGAAAGCTCGGTTTACATGCCGGGCGCCAAGCTCATCTTCAAGCTTGTCGGCAACGTGTTGTCGGCGGATGTCACCACGACCTCTCCGCAAACCACCGCACAGATCGGTTACAAACTGCCGAGCGAGATTCACTTCAGCGTGACGCTGCCAAGCGTTGCCAGCACCGTAGGTGGATTCGGCTTCCAGTTCACTGGTTCTGCGCCTGCGGGTAACAGGACTGAACTGCAAACCCTCGACGTTACGCTCAAGCCTTAATCAGGCGGATTCAGCGCATCAGGAAGAGCCCTCGCTGAGGGCTCTTTTTTTATGCAATAGAACTTTTTCGTACCACGCAAATGACAATGGACCTCCATTTCTGGAGGCTCATCCGTCAATAAAGCAAGCCAGGCTTATGTGGTTTGATCCTGAAAACTGTTCATTGTTTTGTCATTCAAGATTTTTCCCGACCTCCCCCATCCAGGGGAGGTCGGGGGAGGTTCCGGACTTCCGGTTTGATGACCTCCGGAAAGTTTGATCCGCTGCTCAGGAATGGGCCATTGCGAATCCGGGTGCAGCGGCTTTCCAGTTCACCAGGCGTTCGCGCCATTTCTTCAGGGCGGCGACCAGAATCACGGCGGAGAGAGCCATCATGATTACGGACAGGCTGGCGTTGAAGATGTTGAAGCCCTTGGCGGCCGTGTTCAGATACACGTTGCGGATCATCCAGTAGCCTGCGTAATTCACGGTCACGTACAGGTAGGCCAGCGGAATCAGGCAGGTCAGTGCGTAGCGGCGTTTTTCGCCGACGCGCAGGATGATGGTGGTACCGATGATGAGGCCGACGGAAGCCATCAGCTGGTTCGAGACCCCGAACAGCGTCCATACCGAGTTGATGTCACCCGAGTTGAGCAGGTAACCCCACAGCAGGCAGGCGACAAGGCTGGCACCGATGGCTCCGGGCGCCCAGTCGAGCTGTTTGAGACGCGGGAAGAATTCGCCGACGAAATCCTGCAGCAGGTATCGCGACACACGGGTACCGGAGTCGATGGCGGTCAGGATGAACACCGCTTCGAACATCACCACGAACTGGAAGAAATAGGATGCCAGCGTGCTGAACCAGGGGATCTTGGTGAAGATGTAGGACATCCCCACCGCCAGGGTCACGGCACCACCGGTGCGGCCGTAGAGGTCGATGCCGATTTCCTGTGACAGATGCGGCAGATCGACCACATTCATGCCCAGCGCGGCGAATGCAGCGGGGGATGAATTGATGGCGAAGTAATCCGCCGGGTGCAGGGCGGTGGCGGCGATCAGGGCCAGCACACCGACCACGCATTCGGCCAGCATCGCTCCGAAGGCCACCGGCAGGATTTCGCTCCATTTGTCGACCAGCTTGGGCGTGGTGCCCGAACCGATGAAGGCGTGGAAGCCGGAGATCGCTCCGCAGGCGATGGTGATCGAGATGAAAGGCCATACCGGGCCGGAAAGTACCGGGCCGCCGCCGTGGATGAATTCGGTCAGTGCTGGAAATTGCACGACCGGGTTGATGAAGACCACGCCGAGCACCAATGCGCCGAACACGCCGATTTTCATGAAGCTGGAGAGATAGCCGCGCGGGGTGAGCAGCAGCCACACCGGCATGGCCGAAGCGAAGAAGGCATAGACCGGCAGGGCGAAGCTGACCGTCGTGGCATGCAGGGTGAGCCAGTCACCCAGCAGGGTGCCCTGGATGTGCGGGCCGATCAGCACGCAGGCCATGATCGCCGCCACGCCGACATAGGTGGCGTACTTCATGTTGCCGCCGAAACGCTCGTAGAGACCCAGCACCATGGCGATGGGGATCGTCATGAAGACCGCGAAGGTGCCCCAGGGGTTGCGCTCCAGCGCATGCACCACGACCATCGACAGACCGGCCATGGTGATCGTGATGATGAACAGCATCGCGAGCCCGGTACAGACGCCGGCAACAGGCCCGAGTTCAGCCTTGGCAACTTCGGAAAGCGATTTGCCCTGGTGTTTCATCGAGGCGAACAGCACTACGGTGTCATGCACCGCACCGCCGACCACACAGCCGATCAGGAGCCACAGAAAGCCTGGAAGGTAACCGAACTGCGCGGCGAGAACGGGGCCGACCAGCGGGCCGGCGGCAGCAATGGCCGCGAAGTGCTGGCCGAAGTTGACCCACTTGCGGGTCGGCACGTAATTACGGCCGTCCTCCAGAGCGTGGGCCGGGGTGACTTCCGAATCGTCGGCCCGCAGCACCTTGCGCACAAAGAACACGCCATACAGGCGGTAACAGATGGCAAGAATGCAGAGGGTGGCGATCACGAAGGTGATGGCGTGATCCATGTCGTGTGCTCCTGATTTGAAAAGACAGCGCACACGCTATTCCTGCGTCCGGAAAGTGGTGTTCCATTCTCCGTCAGTGGTCACCGGCGGCCGCGAGTGGTTGCGGCGCGCGGGTCAGTGGTTGAACGGGCTGGGCAAGGACTCAGGGCAGGCTCAAACGATCTTTGATCTCGCGCAAATAGCGCCGGCTGACGGGGACTTTGCGTCCTCCGCGTGTCACGATTTCGGCCAGCCCGTTGTCGATGAAGCGGATCTCGCCGATGGCATCCGGATTGACCAGGAACTGGCGATGGCAGCGCATCAGCGAAGTACGTTCTTCGAGTGTGCGCAGGGTCAGTTCGGTGAAGCGTTCCTCGCCATCGGCCCCCGTGACGTAGACGCCGGAGAGGCGCGAGGTGGCGTATTCGATTTCCTCCAGCCGGATCAGCGTGATGCGGTTGGCACCGCTGCAGGGCACGTGGCGAAGGGGCGCGGCGCGTTCGAGTGGCTGCAGATCCTGCGGCGTGCGTTCCAGGCGCAGGCGCGCAATGGTCTTGGCGAGACGATCCGGATCGGTGGGCTTGAGCAGGTAATCGAAAGCGTTTTCATCAAAAGCGCGCACGGCATATTCGTCGTAGGCGGTCAGGAACACGATGTAGGGCATGCGTTCGTGGTCGAGCATGGACAGCATCTCCAGCCCGCTGATGCGCGGCATCTGGATATCCAGGAACACCACTTCCGGGCGCAGGCGCTGGATGGTGCCGATGGCTTCGATGGCATTGCCGCATTCGCCCACGATCTCGATATCCTCGAAAGCGCCGAGCAGGTTGCGCAGCTCATCGCGGGCAAAGGGTTCGTCATCGACGATGAGGGTCTTCATCATGCGGCGAGTCTCGTCTTGGGAAGGTGAATGGTCACGCGCGTGAAGCGTTCCGGTTCGTAGGTGACCTGTACGCCATAGCCTTCACCGAAGCGTCCCTTGATGCGGCGGTCGACGAGGCTCATGCCCAGACCGTCGCTGTGATGCTCCGGCTGGTACAGGCCGGCGTTGTCTTCCACCCAAAGCTGGATGCCTTCCGGTGTTTCGCTGGCGCCGATGCGGATATGCCCTGCGCCGAAGAGTTGCGAGGTGCCGTGCTTGATTGCGTTCTCGACGATGGGTTGCAGCGAGAAGGGCGGCAGATGCAGGCTCTGCAGTGCTTCGGGCACTTCGATATCGACCTGCAGACGGCCGACGAAACGCGCCATCTCGATCTGCAGGTAGGCGTTCACGTGTTCCAGTTCGTCTTGCAGGGTGACCTCGTCGCTGGGCCGCTTGAGGTTCTTGCGGAAGAAGGCTGACAGATATTGCACCAGTGCGCGGGCGTGGTCGGGGTCGCGCCGGATCACCGCCGAGATCGTGTTCAGCGCATTGAACAGGAAGTGCGGATTGACCTGCGCATGCAGCAGCTTGATCTCTGATTGCGCGAGCAATTGTTTCTGATGTTCGTAGCGGCCGGCCAGAATTTGCGTAGAGAGCAGTTGGGCAATCCCTTCGCCCAGCGTGCGGTTGATGCTGGCGAAAATCTTCGAACGCGGTTCGTAGAGCTTGATCGTGCCGATCACCCGGCCTTCTTCGCCGCGCAGCGGGATGACCAGCGAGGAGCCGAGCTTGCAGTGTGGTGTGATCGAGCAGCGATACGGAATCGCATTGCCATCGGCATAGAACACCTCGTTGTTCTGGATCGCCTGATGGGTGTGTGGCGAGGTGATCGGTGTGCCAGGCAGGTGGTGATCGTCGCCGATGCCGATGAAGGCCAGGAGCTTTTCACGATCCGTGATGGCCACCGCGCCGACGCCGGTTTCCTCATAGATGATGCGTGCCACCCGCGTGCTGTTGTCCTGATTGAAACCCTGGCGCAAGGTGCCTTCCGCGCGTGCCGCGATGCGCAGCGCCTTGGCCGAGAAGGCGATGGAGTATTTCTCCTGGGTGGCACGCCGGTCGAGCAGGATGCGCGTGAACATCGCGGTGCCCAGCGTGTTGGTGACGATCATCGGCAGGGCGATGTCGCTGACCAGATGTACTGCAGTCGGGAAGGGCCGCACCATGATCAGCAGGACGGCCATCTGTGCGTATTCGGCCACGAAAGCCGCCAGTGCGCCATTGATGGGCTGGAAGACTTCGGGGCCACGTCCACGGCTGACCAGATAGCGATGGGCCAGGCCGCCGATCAGGCCTTCCGTCACCGTGGAGACCATGCAGGCCAGTGCCGTGATGCCGCCCAGCGAGTAGCGGTGGAAGCCGCCGGTGAGCCCGACCGCAAAGCCCACCGAAGGGCCACCCAGCAAGCCACCGAGCACGGCGCCGATTGCGCGCGTGTTGGCGTAGGAATCATCTACCGGCAGGCTGAAATAGGTACCCAGGATGCAGAAGACCGAGAAAATCCCGTAGCACAGCAGCTTGTGCGGCAGACGGATTGAGACCTGCATCAGCGGGATGAACAGCGGCGTCTTGCTCAGCAGATAGGCGACGACCAGATAGACGCACATCTGCTGCAGGAGTGAAAGGGTGAGGCCGAACTGTCCGCTCATGGGTGCTGCCGTGAAAATGGGCCTCGGTAACGATACCCGAGAAAAAGCACGCGGAGAAGTTGCGGCGGGTTTTCTGCCTGCCATCCCAATGCTGGAAACAGGCGTGATCAGGCGTGATCAGGCGTGAAAGGGGCGCCCGGATTAGTGCGCAGGGGCATCGTCAAACCATGGTTCGACGATGCCCCTGCGGGGGCTACAAGCGTGGCGGGTCAGAACGGTGCGTCGATATCAACGATGCCGATCAGCTTGTGATTGACGAACTCCTTGATGCCCAGACCGATCAATTCACGGCCGTAGCCGGAGCGACGGACGCCACCGAAAGGCAGGTCGGCCTTGACCATGGTCGGGTGATTGACGAACACCATGCCCGTCGAGATCTGCGCGGCCACTTCCGCACCATGTGTGGTATCGGCGGTAAAGACCGAGCCGCCCAGTCCGAACGGTGAATCATTGGCTATCCGGATGGCATCCGCTTCATCTTTGGCGCGGAAGAGCATCGAGACCGGGCCGAAGAACTCCCAGTAATACGCGGGGTTATCCGGGGTCACATTGGTCAGGATGGTCGGCTGCACGAAAGCACCTTGTTCCGGAACCTTCGGGCCGACTTCCGTGGCGGTCGCGCCATGGGCCACGGCCTGGCGAATCTTCTCGCGTACGTCGTCGGCGGCTTTCTGTGACGAGAGCGGTGCGAGGGTGGTGGTGGCGTCGGCGGGGTTGCCTGCGCGCAGATCGGCAACGCCTGCGGTGTAGCGTTGCAGGAAATCATCGAACACTTGATCGACGATGATCATGCGTTTGGAGGAAACGCAAACCTGTCCGCCGTTCCAATGACGACCGAATACGGCCCACTTCACCGTCTTGTCCATCTGCGCATCCGCCAGCACCACGAATGCATCCGCGCCGCCGAGTTCCAGCGTTGATTTCTTCAAGGCCTTGGCGGCTTGCGCCGCGACGACTGCGCCGGCATCTTCCGAACCGGTCAGAGCAACACCTTGTACCCGCGGGTCGTTCAGGATGGTTTCGATCTGTTTGCGCGTTGCGTACAGGTTCTTGAAGCCACCTTGCGGCAAGCCGGCTTCGAGCATGAGTTTCTCGAAGATGGCGGCGCTTTGGGGAACGTTGGACGCGTGCTTGAGGAGAATCGTGTTGCCCGCGGAGAGTTGCGGCGCAATGATGCGGGCGATCTGGTAGTAGGGGAAATTCCAGGGTTCGATGGCCAGCAGCACGCCCAGCGGTTCATGGACGACGATGGCTTCGCCCTCGGCCGGGTCGGCGACGGGCAGCTTCTCGGGCGCCAGCAATGCTTGGGCATTCGCTGCGTAGTACTCGAATATCTGTGCCGACAACTCGACTTCGGCTTCTGCCTCTGTCGTCAGCTTGCCCATTTCAAGAGTAAGAAGGTCTGCGTAGGCGCGCTTGTCCTTGCGCAGCAGCGCGGCCGCCGTGCGCAGGATTTCCGCGCGCTGGGCAAAGGTGGTCTTCTTCCAGCTCTGGAAGGTTACATCAGCCTGGGTGATGGCTTCTTGAACATCGGTATCGCTTGCATCCGGGAATTGCTGGACGACTTCGTTCGTATAGGGATTGATTGTTGCGTAGGACATCTTGTGTTCCTTCTTTCTTCTGTTGTCTCCGGGAGCCCCGCCAGAGTTTGGGGAGTAATGCCATGACGAATCAAGGATTCAAGCGTGCTGTGCGGGGGCGCAATCACAGATGAATCAGCAAAAGAACCGAGCCTTGAGCGGGATGGCGGATCAGGTGCCAGATCTTGAGAGACACTCTATACCCATTGATTTTTGAAACAAATATTGTTTCAGACAATCAATAGTTGCTGTATTGGCAACAATCGGGCCGTTTTCAAGCCTGCTTGTGAAGGGGTACAGGTGCTTTGCGGGCGGCACATGGCGTGCCGTCCGCATGGGCTCAGTCAGCCTGGAGGGTGGGGTAGTCGGTGTAGCCGGTCGTCGGATCGGTCGCGCCGTAACCGTAGAAGTTTTCAGGGCGCGGCGTGTTGAGCGGGGCATCTTGCAAGAAGCGCAAGGGCAGATCCGGGGTGGCAATGAAATCCTTGCCAAAGGCTACGGCATCGGCTTCGCCTGCTGCCAGCAGGGTTTCGGCCGTGCTGCGGGTGAGCCCCTGGTTGGCGATGTATACGCCACCGAAGGCTGCTTTGAGTGCCGGGCCCAGGCGGGGCGCATCCTGTGATTCACGCGCGAAGAGGAAGGCGATCTTGCGATGGCCGAGTTCGCGGGCGACATAGCTGAACGTAGCCAGTGGATCGCTGTCGCCCATGGTGTGGGAATCGCCGCGTGGTGCCAGGTGTACGCCGACCCGGCCAGCACCCCAGACGCTGATCGCGGCATCGGTGGCTTCGAGCAGCAGACGGGCACGGTTCTCGATGCTGCCACCATAGCTGTCGGTGCGATGGTTGGTACTGTCCTGCAGGAACTGGTCGAGCAGGTAGCCATTCGCACCATGCAGTTCCACGCCGTCAAAACCCGCGGCCTTGGCGTTTTCCGCGCCTTGCCGGTAAGCCTCCACGATGGCCGGGATTTCCGCTGTCTCCAGTGCGCGCGGTACCACATAGTTGCGCATCGGGCGCAGCAGGCTGACGTGCCCTTCTGCCGCAATTGCGCTGGGGGCCACCGGTAGCTCGCCGTTCAGGAAGGAGGGGTCGGAAATCCGCCCGACATGCCATAGCTGCATGAAGATGCGTCCGCCCGCGGCATGCACCGCACGGGTCACCCGCTTCCAGCCTTCCACCTGTTCTTGCGACCAGATTCCCGGTGTGTCCGGGTAACCCACGCCCATCGGTGTGACCGAAGTGGCTTCGGAGAGGATCAGCCCGGCACTGGCACGCTGCGCGTAATACTTGGCCATCAGGGCATTGGGAACACGTCCGGCATCTGCACGGCAGCGTGTCAGGGGGGCCATCACGATGCGATTGGGCCAGTTCAGATCGCCGACCTGGATCGGATCAAACAAGCGGGTCATTTTCTATTCTCCATGGGGTTGAGGGTGGGGGAGGACATCAGAGGTCGTGCTGCATCCGCTGCAGGAAGGCTGCAATAAGGGGTTCGTTGCGTGAATAGAAGATCCATTGGCCGACCTTGCGGATACTCACCAATCCCGCGCGTTGCAGGCAGGCTAGGTGTGCCGAGACGGTCGATTGCGAAAGCCCGGCCTTTTCGTAGATCTTGCTGGCGCATACGCCCAGCTCGAATGAATGTTCCTGCGCCGGGAACTGTTCGGCGGGGTCTTTCAGCCAGGCGAGGATCTCGCGCCGTGCCGGGTTGGCCAGGGCTTTCATGATCTCGTCCATGTCAGGAGCAGGTGTGTTCATGGGTTCGTGTTTTTTCGAAGTTTGATTTGTATTTTATCGAAATATATATCGTAAAAAAACGAAATACAAGGTCTTTGTGTGATCCGGGGCACCTGTCGAGCGGGGCGAACACGCTCCCGTACAGGATGTCCCTTGGTGCTTGAAGGGTTTAAGTACCCTTTGGTCTCTCTCTCGCAAGGCGTTTCCGGCCCGTTGATTCAGACGACATACTGCGGTCAGGAGAGACGAACAATGAAATACCTTTTGGCTCCGTTGGTGACCCTGTTCAACCGGGTGGGCTATCCCGTCAAATTCGCGATAGTGGGCATCACAGCCGGTGTGGTCATGAGCGTGCTGGTCGTGTTGTCCGGCATCAGCGAGTACCAGGCCTGGCAAACTGCTGCGAACGAGCAACGAGGGCTGGAAGTGTTTGAGCCCAGTCTGGATTTGTTGATCCTGCTCCAGCAGCACCGCGGCATGTCCGCCGGCGCGCTGGGAGGCAATGCGGGCATGCGGGCCGGACTGGCGAAGAAGACCCCCGAGGTCGAGGCGGCTGTGAAGCTTTTCGAGAAAGCGCTGGGTGCAGCACCCGCGGGGTGGGGCTTGAGCCAACCGGGCCAAGCCATTCTGGACGCCTGGGCGCCGCTGCGCGATGGTGGGCTCAGCATGGCAGGCCCGCAAAACTTTGCTGCGCATACGCAACTCATCGATGCCTGCATTGCGCTGATCGGGCGTATCAACAACGAGTCCGGCCTGATTCTTGACCCGGAAGCGCACACCTATCATTCGATAGTCGCCATCGGTGCTTATATGCCGATGCTCTCTGAGCGTCTGGGGAAATTGCGGGGCATGGCCAACGGGATCCTGGCCACAAAACAGATTAGCGATTCCCAGCGGGAAGCCCTCGCGTCCCTGGCAGGCGAAGCGGAGATGGCCTGGCAGCAGATGCGGCAGGCGCTGGAGGCGAGTGCGCGTGCGGATGAGGGGCCTGAAGGAATGCAGCGGCAGGAGGCCTTTGCACCGAAAATGGATGCATTCATTCAGGATGCACGGCATCTGGTGCGCGACGAAGTTCTCAGCGGCCGGTTTGGCGTGGAGCCCGGTGTCTGGTTTGCCAAATTGAGTGAAGGTATCAGCCTGCTGGTCGACGAAACCCGTAACTATCATTTGCCAACCTTGCGCCAGCACCTGAGGGCGCGTGCAGCCGCTGCGTATGAACTGATGCTTTTGATTTTCGGGATCAGCAGCATCGGCGCAGCGCTGATCCTGCTCAGCCTGGCTGCCTTGTATCGTAGTCTGCGCCTGGGTATTGATGCCATCGTTGCGGGAACCACAGCTTTGCGTAGTGGCGATCTGACGCATCGCATCCAAATCGAGTCCCGCGATGAAATGCTGTGTGTGGCCGATAGTTTCAATACCATGGTCGGGCAGATCGAGCGCGTGCTGCAGATCGTGTTGCAAGACGCACGGCAGTTGCGTGAGGCGTCCCTGGCGCTTAACGGTGCGGCGAGCGCGGTGAGTCACGACGCGCATGAACAAAGAGATGCAAGCCAGACCATGGCTGCGGTTGCTGAACAGATGGCGACCAGCCTGGGCGTGCTGACCCGGCATGCTGTTGACACCGAAAATGCTTCGGCGCTTTCCCATGCCCAGGCAAGCGAAGGTCGGGAAATGGTGGATCAGGTGCTGCACGAGATGGAGCAGATCGTGCGCCTTGTAGATACCTCGGCGATATCCGTGCGCAAGCTGGGTGAGCGTTCCAATGAAATCGGCCACATGATTTCTGTGATCCGCGAGATCGCCGACCAGACCAATCTGCTTGCACTCAACGCGGCGATTGAAGCCGCACGTGCGGGCGAGCAGGGCCGGGGATTTGCGGTCGTGGCCGATGAAGTCCGCAAGCTGGCTGAGCGGACTTCGCTGGCTTCGGCCGAAATCGTCAAAACCGTGGAAGCGATTCGCAAGGATACGGTCGAAGCCGCGCAGAACATGGAGTGCGGGGTCGAACAGGTTCATCACGGCATGAACCTGAGCCGCAATTCAGGGGTGTGTATGCAATCGGTATGTGCTAGTGCAAGTCAGGTGATGGCGTCTGTTGCCGATATCAATGCGGCGCTGCGTGAACATGGCAGCGCCAATGAAAGCGTGGCGCAGAATGTGACGCGTATCGCTCGCATGTCGGAGCATGTCAGTAGCGAAATCAGTCGTACATCGAGTACGGCGAGCAGCCTGAACGGTCTGGCCGACGGGTTGATGGCCTCGGTTGCGGCTTTCAAGGTTGGCTCGAAACAATGACTTAAGAATAATCAGGGTTCATCACCAGGCAGAGTTGGCAGAGTGCCCCCGGCGGATTAGATCGGTAGCCGGCCTCGTGCATGGAGATATTTCAGACTGCTTGGAATGGTCTGGAATTCGAGATTGATCACGTCACTGCTGAACCACCAGTATGAGAGACATGACGTTTGCCTCAAGGGCCAGTGAATTGGCCCGCTGTCCGCTCAAGGGGCTTGCTTGCGCGGAGTCGGAATCGGTCAGTAGTCCGGCCACGGCTGTGCTGCGTGCAGGCAGTCGCGCCCGGCCTGTTTGGCGCGGTAGAGGGCGATGTCGGCCTGCGCGAGCAATTCTTCCTGAGAGGACATTCTGGACGCATGCTGGCTGGCCAAGCCCAGACTGACCGTGACGATGCCGGGCTCGGTGTAGGCGTGGGGAAGCGCCAGCGACCAGATGCTTCGCTGGATGCGGTGAGCGGTTTCAAGCGCGTCGTGGGCATTCGAGTTGGGTAATAACACGACGAATTCCTCACCACCGTAACGGGCGACCAGATCACCGGCGCGCTGTGCGGATTGCGCCAGGGCTTGTGCGATGGCCTGCAGGCAGGCGTCGCCAGCAGGGTGACCGTAGCAATCGTTGTAGTGCTTGAAGTGATCGACATCCAGCATGATCAAGGACAAGGGGGCACTGGCCCGTTGGGCGCGGTTCCATTCCATGGCAAGCATGCGGTCGAAGCTGCGCCGGTTGGCTATGCTGGTCAGCGCATCCATGTAGCTCAAGGCTTCAAGCTTGTTGTTGGCCTCTGCCAGTGCCCGGGTGCGTTCCTCGACGAGGGCGGCGAGTTCCGCGTTGCGTTCCTGCAGGCCATTGATCGGGTAGACCTCACCTTCCTGTACGAGGTGATAGGGAATGGAGATTCCACTATGGACAATTTTCCAGTCGCCTTGCTCAAGCCGGAAAATCAGCACCAGGCGGGCGGTTTCACGCGACAGGAACTGATCGTCTGTGGGCAGGTGGATGTGGAAGAATGCCGTGCTTGCAACAACGTCGGCGCTGATGTCCTGCAAGGACAGATCGAGCATCTCGATGCCGATTCGTTCCGGGACCTGCATGAAATCCTGACGTGTGATGCGGATCCATTCCTCCTTGCTGGTAACAAGAAAGTTACCCCCTCCGGTGTAACCGCTGAAATTGTCACTGAAGCGGGTTGTGAGGCGGTCATCGCGTGATGCATACATTTCGATGTATTCATCGAAGAGCGAGCGAATCAATCGCTGGCGTTCAGCGTCCATGAGGCAAACCTGGTTTTTTTTAGGGCGTGTCGGGGTAGCACATTCGGTCAGGGTGAAGGCGTCCGACGACAATTCCTTACGCATCGCGATTCTACCTTGTGCCTAGAAGGGTTTTACGGCGGCGCAACTAGCAACTTTATAGAATGGGATGCCGGTTTCTGTCGGGATGCTTCCCGTGTGGACTTGGCAATACGGTGAGCAAGGTTCTTCGCCCCGAAGCGCTGGGCAGCATGCTCGCAGGGGCTACAAGATCGAAAGCGGCCGGATCTGGCCGCTGGCTGCGCGTTTGGCTGCAATGGCGTCGGCTTTTTCTTTCAGTTGGGCCTCCATCCGGTCCCTGATCTTTTCCGTGATGGCGGCTTCTACGGCTTTGCGCTTCTCGGGTGGCATGGCTTTGAGATCTTCTTCGGTCAAGCCCATTTCCTTGAGGATGGCTTCGCGCATGCGCTGTTCCGGCGTCTTGCTCATGTACGCGTGGAATTCGGCGATGGCCGCTTCGTCGGCAGCTTGTGCAGCCTTGACCTTGTCGGCATGGCTCAGCACTTTTGTCGTGCCTGTAGTCTGGGCGTCAGCGTTGCTGGTGAGGTCCGCCAGGGCTTTTTCCAGAGAACTCTGAAAACTGCTGGATGTATTGTTGCGGGAAGTGCTTGCAAGCCCGGACGTGGAGCTTGCGGTCAGGCTGGTATCGACCTTCATGATGGATCCTTCACAAGAGCGCTGGTGAAGTCCATGCAATTGGCGTACCACGTGATTCGGCCTGTCTGGAGTGCGCGCAGCTCCGGCAAAACCGGTGTGTTTTGCCGGGATGCGTGTGGTGCGGCCGGCAGGGATTGCCGCCGTCCGGCATTCAGTCTTCGCGCGCTTCGTAAGCGTCGTTCTGCGCTGTGGTCAGCATGGTGTCGGCATGTTCGAGGATATCGGCAGGCCAATCCGCCATTTCTGCCCGGGCTTCATCGAATTTGCCTGCAAAGAGGGCGCGTGTGGTCTCTTCAAAACCGGGAAGATCGCCCGCCATGGTGAGCATGAAGCGGTGGCAAGCTTCGAGCGAGGCACGGGCCTGATCGCGCATCCGGTTGGCACGGCTGGCGGTTTCGACCAGTTTGCGCAATGCGACCGAAGCGCCGCCAGGCTGGCCAGCCAGCCATTCCCAATGGCGGGGCAGCAGGGTGATCTCGCGGGCGACAACCCCGAGCTTTGGACGCCCCGGGCCGGCTTTGTCAGGCTGCGCAGGGGGGGCTGGTTCTTCCGGCAACATGTCGGCGACACGCAAATCGAGGTCTATGGTGTGGCCGGTGGTGTCGTCGAACACCAGATAGCCAAGATCGGGTGTGCGTGCAAGTTCAGCTCTGAGGGCACGCGAGACCTCGGCAAGGTTGCCGCTGGCTACCCGGCGTTGAGCGGCAAAGGCAATGAAGTTGGGCATTATTTTGATCCGGATAAAAATGATTTGACGGGATTAAACCCGGATATAAATTCCATGTCAAGTTTCATCCGGGTAAAACTTTTCGAAGCGTCCTGCGTTATTTCAGGCTGAACTCGAAAGGCACGCGAACCGTGTCATTGGCCTGCTCGCTGGGCAGACACCGCCATTGCAGTGCGGCCTTGCGGGCGGCAGCTTCGAAATAGCCTGCCGGGCGCGCTTCAAGGATACTGACCTCGCTGACCTGGCCTCGTGCATCCAGGTGCAGGCGGACCAGTACGTGGCCTTGCTCGACATCGTCTTCCTGGGCGCGCTTGGGAAAATCCGGGAAGACCTGGACTTTGCAGCGCTGCTTGAGTGGCAGGGCGGCTACCCCAGCTGGACCGGTGCCTGCCGTAGCAAGGGCTGCTATCGCATTGGACGCGAGCGGATGGCCTGGGTTTTCTGTGGCCCTGATGCCCGGGGGGCCGGACTGCGCCGCAGAGAAGGGTGGTGAGACGGGGGATTCACTGTTCGGGCTGGACACTGGCGCGGGCATCAGTGAGGCGTGGGGTTCCGTGCTGGCGGTGGGCGCCAGAGGGCGTGGACGGGCAGGCCGGACAAGAGTAGGCGCTGTCGGTACAGCCACAGCCGGCGTGGCCTGGGCATGTGGCGTCGCCGGGGCGCGCAGGTCTGCAGCAAGGCGTTCTGGCACGGGCGGGCGCTGCCAGGGACGGGTTGCCGCAGCCAGGGCGATCAGCATTCCGGCTGTGAGCGCGACGGCCAGTGTCCCGGCCAGTGGCCAGCGCAGCCAGCCATGCTGTCCGCCCGACAAGGGGCGCGGCAGGATTTGTCCGGAAGGTGAGGGCGGGATGAGCATGGCAGGCCGCGAGTGTAAGATTCGGGAAAAGATAATTCCATGCCGGCACGCAGATTTTTTGGCCGGTGTGATCTGCAACTGCCGGACCCAAGTCATGCCCATCATCCCTGAGATTGCTGCGCGCCAGCGCGCATTGACTGAAATTCGCCGAGATATCCACGCCAATCCCGAACTGGCCTACGAAGAGGTGCGCACTGCAGCACTGGTGGCATCGCTGCTGGAGCGTTGGGGTATCGAAGTGCATCGCGGTATCGGCCAGACCGGTGTGGTGGGCGTGATTTCATCCGGCAGTTCAGACCGGATCATCGGCCTGCGTGCCGACATGGACGCCTTGCCGATCACCGAGCGCAACCAGTTCGCCCATTGCTCGCAGCATCCTGGCCGGATGCATGCCTGTGGCCATGACGGGCACACCACCATGCTGCTGGGCGCGGCGGAATATCTGGCGCAGCACCGCAATTTCGATGGCACGGTGGTCTTCGTCTTCCAGCCTGCCGAGGAAGGGCGCGGTGGCGCCGCAGCGATGATTGCTGACGGTTTCTTCGAACGCTTTCCGGTGCAGGCGATTTTCGGCATGCACAATTGGCCAGGCATGCCACTTGGGCGCTTTGGCATTACTCCCGGACCGGTCATGGCCAGTGCCGACCGTTTCGACATCGTGATCACCGGTCATGGCGGTCATGCGGCCATGCCGCACCTGACAGTAGATCCCATTGTGGCCGGTGCGGCGCTGGTCAATGCATTGCAGACGATTCCGGCACGGACGACCGACCCGCTGGATGGTGTGGTGGTGTCGGTCACCCAGTTCCATGCGGGTGAGGCGTACAACGCGATTCCCGGCCACGCCAAGCTCCAGGGGACTACGCGGGCTTTACTGCATCATGTGCGCGAAGCGACGTGGGCACGCATGCAGCAGATCTGTGACGGCATTGCTGCCACGCATGGACTCAAGGTCGAGCTGACGCGCTACGAGGGCTACCCACCTACCATCAATACGCCGGACGAAGCGGGAATGTGCCGGGCGGTGGCCAATGCGCTGGTCGGCGCCGAGCAGGTGGATTGGGCCATCCGCCCGAGCATGGGGGCTGAGGATTTCTCGCACTTTCTCGCGCATCGCCCCGGTTGCTACGTGTGGATCGGGAACGGGCCTGGCGAAGGTGGCTGCACCCTGCACAACGCCCATTACGATTTCAACGATGACAATCTCGTGCTGGGGGCCAGCTACTGGGTCAATCTGGTGGAAACGGCGCTGGCTGCAGTTTGAACCCGGCAGGCCAGGCGTTTGGGCGGGGCGGCAGGTCGATTGTCTGGCAATTGTTTTCAATCTCCGCAAGTGCCTCCGCTTCTTGCCGGATTCCCTTTTCAGACAAAGCCTTGCGTTCGTCAGGGACGAACGGATCGTATGCTGGAACAGGTGCGTTGCGCGCAGTGCAGCATGAGTGTGCCTTGCGGACGGAAAGGCTTGTGCAGCAAGGCTTGCGTGGCGATTCTTGATCATTGCCTGACGGAAGCTGTTTCTGGATTAGTCAGACAAATGTGAGGATTGTGGATTTTTATTAGGGTTTACCCTTTGTTTATTGCAAGATCATGAAAAGCGCGTGTGGCCTGTATGCCGCCGCAGGTTCTCTGACCCTTGTGATTGAACGGCCATGATAAAGATCTTCTCCACCCTCCTGTTTTCCTTCCTGAGTCTTGCCGGCAATGCTGCCGACCTGAATGCCTGGTCACCGCAGCCCGAACAGCATCCCACCACGATTGCGCTGCAAGGCATGCTCAGCCGCCTCAAGGAAAGCAACAGCCGTTTTGACGCAAGCCTGATGCCGGTGGCGGCCGCCTCGAACCAGAACAAGCTGATCGCGGGGCTGCAGAGTGGCGAAATCGGGGTGGCGGTGCTGACCTCCAGTACGGTTGTGCGGTTGGCGCCGCAGGCCAAGGTACTGGCGCTGCCCTTCCTGTTCCGCGATGCCAAGCAGATGTTCAAGCAACTCGATGGCGATGTGGGCAAAGAATTCGAAAAGGCCATGGCCGACAAGGGCGTGATCGTGCTTGGCTGGTACGACGGCGGCAGCCGCTCCTTCTACATGCGCAATCGTCCGGTTCGCTCGGTCAATGATCTGGAAGGGCTCAAGGTTCGCATCCCCAATCGCACCGATCTGCGCGAAACCGTCAGCGCACTGGGTGGGGTGCCGCAGATACTGTCTTATCAGGATGTGAACGCAGCGTTTGATGCCGGCGCGATAGATGCCGCCGAGAACGATCTGCTCTCCTATGAGGCAGACCAGCATTACAAGCGCGCCAAGTATTTTGTGACCAGCAATCACGCGGTGCAGTACGAAGCTCTGGTGGTATCCGCTGTTGTGTGGAACAAGCTGAGTGAAACCGAACGCGCGGGCTTGCGCGAAGCCGGGCGTGATTCCGCCCTGGCTGACCGTGAAATCTGGGCCAAGCGCATGGTGGCCGCGCGTACCCGTCTGGAGAAGGAAGGCGTGAAGTTCATCGAGCAACGTGACAGCATGGCCTTTGCTTCGCGTGTGTCGGCAAGCTACAAGCCTTTCATGGAAAATCCGGCGACGGCATCCTTGCTGCTGCGGTTGATGACAGCCAAGAGCTGATCGCGGCCGATCCGGTTCAAGCCCCGCGTGCGGATGCATGGCGGGGCTTTTTCTTGCTGCAAGGCAGAACTCTTTGGCGGGGAATGCATCTGAGCAGGAGTAAACTTGCATCCTTCCTTCAGTTTTTTTGCCTCACCCCCGGAGTTTTCATGATTCGTCGTCTGCTGCTTGCAGCCAGTCTTGTTCTTCCCCTCAGTAGTTTTGCCGCCCAACCCGTCCCGCCTGAAATCGCCGCAAAGAGCTTCGCGCTCTACGACATGCAGAGTGGTCAGACACTCGCCAGCGCAAATGCCGATACGCGTATCGAACCGGCATCGCTGACCAAATTGATGACCGCCTATCTTTCGTTCAAGGCGGTCAAGGAAGGTCGCCTGAAACTCGACCAGCAACTCACCGTTTCCACGCGTGCCTGGAAGACCGAGGGCTCGCGCATGTTCCTCGACATCAAGGTGCCGGTGAAAGTCGATGACCTGCTCAAGGGCATGATCATCCAGTCTGGCAATGATGCCTGCGTCGTGCTGGCCGAGGCGATTGCCGGCAGTGATGAAGCCTTTGCCGCGATGATGAATGCCGAAGCGCAGCGCCTGGGCCTGGCCAACTCCCATTACGTGAACAGCCCTGGCCTGCCGGATGCGCAGCAATACACCACGGCCAATGATCTGGTGAAACTCACCCAGGCCATCATCCATGACTTCCCCGAGTTCTTCCCGATCTATTCGATGAAGAACTTCACCTACAACAAGATCAAGCAGGACAACCGCAACCTGCTGCTGTATCGCGACCCGGACGTGGACGGGATGAAGACCGGCCATACCGAATCGGCCGGGTTCAATCTGGTAGCGACCAGCCACCGTGGTGGCCGTCGTGTGATCTCGGTGGTCACTGGCACCACCGGCATGGAAGAGCGCGCCCGTGAATCCGCCAAGCTGCTGGACTGGGGCCTGCTCAATTTCGAAACCCCGCGCATCTTCACGGCAGGCCAGGTGTTGACGACTGCGCCCGTGTACAAAGGTGCAGCACCCCAGGTCCAGGTCGGCTTTGCGGTAGATCGCTATGTGACTGTCCTGCGCGGCCAGGCGGCCTCGGTCAAGCATGAGATCAACCTGAAGAAGCCACTGATCGCGCCTCTGGCGGCTGGTCAGGAAGTCGGCACGGTGCGGCTCACGCTGGATGGACAAGCGCTTGCCGAGTATCCCCTGACCGTTGTTGAAGCCGTGGAGCAGGGCAGCTGGTGGCGGCGTCTGATCGATACGATTCGCCTCTGGTTTGCCTGAAACGGATGAAGCTGCCTGTCGAAACTCAAGGGGTTCGACAGGCTATCGGTCATCCGCCGATCTGCATCGGCGCGACCCGGAACAAATCCGGCTATCCTGCGGTCTGTTCCTGATCTCACTCCGATAGTTGCCGATGCACACCCTTCGCCTTGCTTTCCAGATGCTGCGTCGCGACCTGCGCGCAGGTGAACTCAGCTTGCTTGGCGTGGCGCTGTTCATCGCAGTGCTGGCGCTGACCAGTGTCAGCTTTGTCACCGGCCGGATCGAGCAAGGCCTGGCGCGCGATGCCACCCAATTGCTCGGTGCCGATGCCCTGATTTCGGCCGACCATGTCGTGCCATTGTCTTTTGAGGCCGAAGCACGACGCCTTGGCCTGCGCATCACCCACAGCGTCACCTTCAACAGCATGGCGACGACAGAGGCGGGCGCACAGCTGGCGGCCGTGAAAGCCGTCGAAGCCGGGCATCCCCTGCGCGGCAGTCTCATGATCGCCGACCAGCCGGGGCAGCCCGGCGCTGAAGCGGGACGCATCCCCGCACCGGGTGAAACCTGGGTTGATGAGCAACTGCTCAATGCCCTGCAGCTCAAGCGTGGCGATACGCTGGAGCTGGGCTATCTCAAGCTGCGCATCGGTGCGCTGGTTACCTATGAGTCCGACCGCGGCCTCGGTTTCTCCAGCTTCTCGCCGCGCGTGCTGATCAACGCAGCCGATCTCCCGGCGAGTGGCCTGCTCGTCGAAGGCAGCCGTGCGCGGTATCGTCTGCTGGTTTCAGGCGCGTTGCCGGCTGTGAAAGCCTTCGAGGCCTGGGCCAAGCCAAACCTCGGGCGCGGCGAGGAGATCGAAAGCCTGGACAATGCCCGCCCTGAGCTGCGCAGCGGGCTGGACCGTGCCGGCCGCTTTCTGCGCCTGACGGCCATGCTCGCCGTGGTGCTCGCGGCGGTCGCCATCGGTCTCTCGGCGCGGCGCTACCTGATGCGCCATCTCGATGGTGCGGCGGTGATGCGCTGCGTGGGCGCGCGTCGCCGTCAGTTGCTGGCGCTCTACCTGTACGAATTCCTGGGTTTTGCGCTGCTCGTCTCGGCGCTCGCCTGCTTCGCCGGTTTCGGTTTGCAGGCTGTCCTCGCACAACTTGCCCTGAGTCTCGTCAAAACCGTTCTGCCTGCGCCAGGCTGGTTGCCGGTGGCGCATGGTCTGCTCGTCGGTCTGGTGCTCACGCTGGGCTTCGTGTTGCCGCAGCTCCTGCGTCTGACCGGCGTGCCACCGATCCGGGCGCTGCGCCGTGAGTGGGGCGAGATGGGGGCGGGCAGTACGGCCCTGTGGACCATCGGCGCCGCTGCACTGGCCGGCCTGTTGCTGTGGATGGCGGGCGACTGGAAGCTGGGCTTCGCCGTAGTCGGCGGCTTTACGGTCGCAATTGCGCTATTCGTGGGCGCTGCCTGGCTGTTGCTTGGCATGCTGGGGCGCGTGCGCGCCCTGTCGGTCGGCTGGGGCCTGCGTTATGGCATTGCCGCTTTGTATCGCCGCCGTGCCAGCAGCGTGATCCAGGTGGTTGCCTTGTCGCTGGGACTGGCCTGCATCCTCTTGCTCGGGCTGGTCAGTCAGGATCTGCTTGCCGGCTGGCGCAAGCAGCAAGCGCCGGATGCGCCGAACCGTTTTGTCATTGGCATCCAGCCCGAGCAGCGTGCACCACTGGCCGGAGTGCTGGCCAAAGAGGGCTTGCCGGTCAGTCTGCAACCCATGATTCGCGGCCGCCTCACCAGCATCAATGGCCGCGCCGTGTCGGCCGAAGATTATACGGAGGAGCGTGCGCGCAATCTGGTCGAGCGTGAATTCAACCTCTCGCAGGGCAGCGTGCTGCCGGCGGGTAACACGGTGGTCAGCGGGGCCTGGCATGGCGAGGCACGCGAGCCGGTGTTCTCGATGGAGCAAGGCGTGGGCAAGACGCTCGGCATCCAGCAGGGTGATCGTGTCGAGTTCCAGATTGCCGGGCAGCGTGTGACCGGCCGTGTGGGCAGCGTGCGCAAGCTGGATTGGGATTCCATGCGCGTGAATTTCTTCTTCATCGCCGCGCCTGGTTTGCTCGACCAGATGCCCACCAGCTACATCACCAGCTTCCATCTCGCGCCGGGGAAAAATGGCGTGGTGCGCGAGCTGGTTACCGCCTTTCCGAATATCAATGTCATCGACGTGGCTGCCGTGCTGGCACAGATTGAGAGCTTTGCCGGCCGACTGGCAAACATGGTCCAGTTCGTCTTTGCTTTCGCACTTTGCGCCGGCATCATCGTGCTGCTTGCCGCTCAGCAAAGCACACACGACGAGCGCAGCTACGAGGTCGCCATCCTGCGCGCACTCGGTGCCCGCAACCAGCAGGTGCGTACCGCCTTGTTGGCTGAATTCGCCGCGCTGGCCGGGCTCGCCGTGTTGCTCGCTCATCTTGCGGCCTTGGGCATCGGCTGGGGGCTGGCGCGTTTCGTATTTGAAATGGATTTTGCTCCGCGCCTTGGTCTGCTTGCGTTGAGTGGTGTGGCGGCGCTGGCGGTGATCGTCGGTTTCGGCTGGCTGGGCGTGCGCGGTGTGCTGCGTCAACCGGCGCTGGAGGGCATTCGCGCGGTTTCATAGGGGAAACAAGATGAGTCAGATTCTCTTGGCGTCCATGCGTGCCATCCGCAGCCTCATCCAGCCCGGCATGCTCTGGCATCTGCTGTGGCCGGCCTTGCTTTCTGCCCTGATCTGGGTTGTGCTGGGCATTCTGTTCATCGGCGATTTGGCGGCGGCGGGCGAGGCCTTGCTGCCCGGGGTGCCGCTGCTGGGCAAATGGTTCGTGGCGAGTGGCGCCTGGACGCATCTGGCGGTGGGCGGACTGCTGCAAATCCTGTTGTGGTGTCTGGTGTTGCCGCTGATCTATGTCAGCGCGCTCCTGCTGCTCGCGACCGTAGCCCTGCCGCTGATGCTGGAACGCGTGGCTGCACGCGATTACGCTGATCTGCAGCGCCGGGCTGGCGGCTCGCAGTGGGGGAGTCTGCGCACCACTCTGCTGGCGCTTGTGTTCTTCCTCGTTTGCTTGCTCCTGAGTCTGCCGCTGTGGCTGATTCCCGGTGCCGGGCTGGTGATTTCGGTGCTGCTCTCGGCGCGTCTGAACCAGCGCTGCTTCAGTTATGACGCGTTGATGAGTCATGCCGATGCCGACGAGCTGGTACGCCTGCCTCAACGCTACAAGACAGATCTGACCTTGCTGGGGCTTATGGCCGGGGTGCTGGCTTTTGTACCCGTTCTGAATTTCGTGGTGCCAGCCTGGAGCGGATTGGCCTTCGTGCATTACCTGCTGGAAGCGCTGCGCCGCGAGCGGGCGCTGCCGCTGCGGGATGTGGAGGCGTAAGTCGTTGTTGGAGCGGCCATTGACCGCGAATAAACCGCTGAGAATGATCGGGCATCAGCACGCGCAGCGCTGCCGAAGGATTATTCCCACAGGTGAAACGGGGGGCGTGCAGACTTCCGGTTTCGCGGGCCGTGCCCGCTCCAACAGAAATCACCTGGATTGAAAGAAGGGGTAAGCATATGGCATTTGGCGCAATCATCATCGGCGATGAAATCCTCTCTGGCCGGCGGCAGGACAAGCACTTGAGCAAGGTGATCGAGCTGCTTGCTGTACGGGGTTTGCAGCTTTCCTGGGCGCGTTATTGTGGCGATGAGCGACCGCGTCTGACTGAGCTTCTGCAGCAGACCATGGCGAGCGGCGACATCGTGTTTTCTTTCGGTGGCATCGGCGCCACACCCGACGATCACACGCGTCAGTGTGCAGCCGCCGCAGCGGAGGTGGCGCTCGCTTTGCATCCGGAGGCCGAAGCAGCGATCCGTACGCGCTTTGGTTCCGAAGTCACCCCGCTGCGTTTGCGTCTGGGCGAGTTTCCGGTGGGTAGCCGAATCATTCCAAACCCGTACAATCGCATCCCCGGCTTTGCGCTGGGTCTGCATCACTTCTTGCCGGGCTTTCCGGAGATGTCCTGGCCGATGATGGAATGGGTGCTGGACAACTGGTTTGCCGACCTGCATCACACCCGCGCGCACAGCGAGGCATCGATTCTCGTGTATCAAGCGCGCGAAGGCGAGTTGATCGCGTTCATGGAGGCGCTGGAGGCAGAGCACGCGGTGACGATTTTCAGTCTGCCCAGTTTGAGCACGGCCGAGCAACGCGGCTACATCGAACTTGGCGCCAAGGGTGAGCCGGCAGTGGTACTGGAAGTGATGCAGAAAATCCGTGCCGAGATGAGCCGGCGTGGTTTCGAGTGGGTAGTGGCAGAAGATACGCGGCCGGCTTGAATCGTTCCGTCCGCAGAAGTTGCTGAGGTACGGGCTGCAAGAAAGAAAGGAAAAGAGTGGACGCAGCACAAGACAATCTGGCCCAGGCGCGGGCGCATTTCCTGGCCGCGTTGTCACAGCAGGAAGCAGAAGACTGGATTTCAGCTGAACAGAGTTTGCGCGAAGCGATGCGCCTGGCGCCGGGGCGTGAATCGATTCTGGTCAACCTGGCGGGCGTACTCGTGGCGGGTCAGCGCTGGGTTGAGGCGCTGTCACTGTGTGAGCAGGTGTGTGCTGAGAATCCTGCAAGCGCCGAAGGCTGGCTGAATGCCGGGTTGTGTTTGCAAGGGTTGGGGCGTGTCGATGAAGCGTTGACTGCGTTCGGACACAGTCTGACGGCCCGGCCGGACAATCCTGCCGCCATGCTGCCACAAGCACGCATTCATCTCCTGGCGGGACGGCATGTGGAAGCACTGGCCTGGGCTGAACGTGTATGCCAGCTTGATCCGAGCAGTGCGACGGGATGGCGTGTGCAAGGACAGGTGCTGAGCGGCATGCGGCGGTTTGATGAAGCGCTGCTCGCGCACAGGAAGGCTTTGCAGCAAGCGCCGGATTGGCTTGATGCCTTGCTGGGAGCAGCCAACGCAGCGCTGGATGCCGGCCTGAGCGAAGAAGCCTTGCCCTATCTGGAGCGTGCGCGAGGCCTTGCCCCGGATAGTCACGAGATTTGCCACAACTTGGGAAATGCGCTGGCGGCATGTGGACGATGGGCGGATGCGGTGTCGGCCTATGATCGCGCATTGGTTCTGCGCCCAGGGACCGCCTTGTCGGTCTGGAATCGTGCTCTGGCAAGGCTGGCACTGGGTGACTATGCCGGTGGATTTTCTGATTTTGAAGCGCGCTGGCAAAGCGGGCTGATGTGTCCGCACAACGTGCCGGGGCCCTTATGGCAGGGCGAATCACTGGAAGGCAAACGCCTGCTGGTGCATGCCGAGCAGGGTTTTGGTGATGTCCTGATGTATGCACGCTTCGTACGGGAGCTTGCTCGGCAAGGCGTGCGGGTGCAATTTGCGGTGCATGCCGCATTGAAACCATTGCTGGCATGTTTGCCGGGTGTAGAAGTGGTTACGGGGCGTGAGCGTTTTGCGGCTTACGATTATCAGTGCCCGGTGATGAGCTTGCCGCATGCGCTGCGTGTGACGCTTGCAAGTCTGCCGGCCCGTGTGCCGTACCTGGAGGTCCCTCTTCCCTATCGCGTCAAATGGCAGGCGCGACTGGGCGCTGCATCCCGGCAGCGGATCGGGCTGGTTTTTTCCGGCAGTGACAACGGGCCGTATGCGATGCGTGCCATTCCATTGGCACAACTGCAGGCATTGGGCGAATTGCCCGCGCAGTTTTTTGTGTTGCAGAAGGACGTTGGTATCGAGGACCGGGCGAGCTGGAGGAATATGCCGTGGTTGAACGATCTGGGGGCTGAGCTGGGAGATTTTGCCGACACGGCCGCTGCGATTGAACAGCTTGATCTGGTGATATCGGTGGATTCAGCCGTGTTGCATTTGGCGGGTGCGCTGGGCAAGCCCGTATGGGCCTTGCTTGCGTACACGCCTGACTGGCGCTGGCAGGGGGGAGACCGTGATTCACCCTGGTATCCGAGTGCGCGGCTGTTCCGACAAGCAGCCCGCAATGACTGGGCAGGGCTGGTGCGCGAGCGTTTATTGCCTGCGCTGATGGATCATCTGGATACGAAATAGCCGGGGTGAATCAGCCCAGATGCTTCGATGTAGTCGAGTAAAACTGCGATTTCGCTGCAGGATGCGTATGGCAGCGCAACGCGGCCCTGAATGGGCAACAAGCAGGACACACGACCGGCCTTGAGCCGGCCTTTAGCCGGCGCTAAAGGGGACAGGGTTAGTGATGGAGTGATGGCGCAAGTTAAGCGGGATGGATTTTCGAACCGTTTCGGGGTGCTGGTGGCCACGCTGGGGTCCGCGGTCGGGTTGGGTAATCTCTGGGTTTCCGGCACTGACCGGGGCCAATGGCGGCGCAAGATTTCTGGCCGTATATCTGCTGGTGACCTTGCTGGTGGGGTTGCCGGTGATGATTGTGGAGATCACGCTGGGTCGAGTGACACGTGCCGATGCGGTGAGCGCTTGCGCGAGCAATTGGGCAATGCCGATGTGCTACACAATGCGTTGCTGGCGAGCACTGTGTTCACACTGATACGTTGGGTTGCGCCGGTACTGATTGCCATTGTGTTGTTGCATGGACTCAAATTGATTTGAGCGTAGTGGCTTGTGTAGAGCCCAAACAAAACGGCCCGTCATGCGGGCCGTTTGCTTGAGTGACGGGCGACTAATGCAGTACCAGATTGTCGCGGTGGATCAGCTCAGGCTCATCGCTGTAGCCCAGCAGGGTTTCGATCTCGCTGCTGGGGTGGCGGGCGATGCGGCGAGCTTCAGTGCTGGCGTAGTTGCAGAGACCGCGGGCGAGCTCTACGCCGGCCTGGTCACAGCAGGCAACTGCAGCGCCACGCCCGAACTCGCCTTCCACGCTGATGACACCGATCGGTAGCAGGCTGGCGCCCGCTTTGAGTGCGCGTGCTGCACCATCGTCCAATACCAGGGTGCCGGCGAGTTGAAGGTGGTCGGCGAGCCATTGCTTGCGCGCTGCCAGGGGGGTGCTGGATGCGTAGAGCAGGGTGCCGAGCACTTCCCCTGCGGCGAGGCGGATCAACGGATCGGTTTCGCGACCAGATGCGATCAGGGTGTGCGCACCACTGCGTGCGGCGCGCTGGGCGGCGCGGATCTTGGTGATCATGCCGCCACGCGAGATGCCACTGCCGGCGCCTCCCGCCATGGCTTCATAGCGGTGGTCCTCTGCCTGTCCCTCTGAGATCAATGTGGCACTCGGGTCTTTGCGCGGATCAGCGGTGTACAGACCCTTCTGGTCGGTCAGGATGATCAGTGCATCGGCTTCGATCAGATTTGCGACGAGCGCGCCCAGTGTGTCGTTGTCGCCGAACTTGATTTCGTCGGTAACGACGGTGTCATTCTCGTTGATGATCGGCACGACGCCGAGTTCCAGCAGGGTGGATAGTGTCGAACGTGAATTCAGGTAGCGCAGGCGGTCAGCCAAGTCCGCGTGGGTCAGCAGGATCTGTGCGGTCTTCAGACCATGCTGGCTGAAGGCACCTTCGTAAGCCTGTGCCAGACCCATCTGGCCGACCGCTGCAGCGGCCTGCAGCGCATGGGTTTCTGCCGGACGTTCACTCCAGCCCAGACGCTGCATGCCGGCGGCGATTGCACCGCTGGAAACCAGCACGATTTCGCGTCCTTCCGCACGCAAGGCGGCGATCTGGCGCGCCCAGTCATCGATGGCGGCCAAATCAAGGCCGGCGCCGTTGTTGGTGACCAGGGCGCTGCCTACTTTGACGACGAGGCGGCGAGCAGTGCGGATGGTATTGCGCATGGTGTCCAGATTCTTCGATCGTGCGTCGTGACGCTCCCGGAGTCCGCTACGCTTCATTCGGGCTACGGTTTTTAATCAGCGAGCGTAGATGATTTCGCCGTCATAGTCGTCGTCATCTTCGTCCTCATCCTCTTCTTCATCGGCCTTGCCGACCGGATAGGGCTCAGGGCCTCCATTGACGGCAGCGAGCTTTTCTTCGTCGGAGAGCTTGGGCTGGGCATCCAGGAAATCCTGAATCGCGAAGATCAGTTTCTGGCAGCCTTCCCCATTGATGCCGGATATGGCAAACCAGCGTTCTGGCTCGCCATAGGCATCGAGGAAGGCACGCACACGGGCATCGCGCTCTTCTTCGGGAATCAGATCGAGTTTGTTGAGCACCAGCCAGCGGGTTTTCTGGAAAAGCTGTTCGTCGTACTTGCGGAGCTCTTCGACGATGGCGCGCGCTTCGTGTACCGGATCTGCATCCGGATCGAAGGGCGCAAGGTCAACGAGGTGCAGCAATACATTCGTGCGTTGCAGGTGGCGCAGGAAGCGGTGCCCCAGTCCGAGGCCTTCAGCGGCTCCTTCGATCAAGCCCGGGATGTCGGCGATCACGAAGCTGCGGCCTTCGCTGGTACGGACTACGCCGAGATTCGGTGCCAGTGTGGTGAAAGGGTAGCCGGCCACTTTGGGCTTGGCGGCTGAGACCGCGCGGATGAACGTAGACTTGCCTGCGTTCGGCATCCCCAGCAGGCCTACATCGGCCAGTACCTTGAGCTCCAGCGCAAGGCTGAACTGTTCGCCGGGTTCGCCATTGGTTTTCTGACGTGGGGCGCGGTTGGTACTGCTCTTGAAGTGCAGGTTACCCAGACCGCCTTTGCCGCCTTGAGCAATCAGTACGCACTTGCCATCCGCATCCAGATCGGCGATCAGTTCGCCGGTTTCATGGTTCCTGATCAGCGTGCCGACGGGCATGCGCAAGGTCAGATCTGCACCACCCTTGCCATAGCAATCAGTGCTGCCACCCTTTTCGCCGTGCTCTGCGCGGAAGCTGCGGGTGTAGCGGAAGTCGACCAGCGT
>JAGTRY010000083.1 GCA_018262235.1 Pseudomonadota bacterium | reverse complement strand
CGCAAAACCGGCTTCAAGCGCAGCCTCAAGCATGTACCCAGAGATCCGGGTGTCTTTGCCAATCAAGACAGCCGGGTGGTCTCCTTCCCTCAGATGCTCACGCGCCACCAGCGTTTTACCGGCGGCATAACCCAGGCGCATGACAAAATCAGGAGTGATCGGACTCGTACCAACCAGCCCCCGCACACCATCCGTACCAAAATATTTGCGGGCCACACGCATCTCCTCTGAAGTGGAGGCGGATTGTGCCCTTGTGCTGGAGAAGTCTCAATAGGTCTAGTAAATACCAGGGCTATTCAGATCAATGGCCGCCCACATCGCCAGCGCATCACGCGTCGCAGCCACGTCGTGCACGCGAAGAATCGCCGCACCACGCTGGGCTGCCAGCACAGCCGTGACAATGCTGGCCGGCATTCGCTCGCCCACCGCCCGCCCCGTCACCGCTCCCAGCATGGACTTGCGTGACACCCCTACCAGTAGAGGATACGCATGAACGCTCAACAGAGACATACCCCGAAACAGCTGCAGATTGTGTTCGAGCGTCTTGCCAAAGCCAAAGCCGGGATCGAGTGTGATTCTTGAGCGATCAACGCCTGCGGCCTCCAGCGCGGACACCCTCTCGACGAGGAAGGACTCCACGTCTCCGACAATATCTGCATAGTCAGGCGCCTGCTGCATGTTGCGCGGCTCCCCCTGCATGTGCATCAGGCACACGCCTGCATCCGATTGCGCAACAACCTCTATTGCGCCATCCATACGCAAGGCATTGATATCGTTGATAATGGCCGCCCCCGCAGCAATGGCTTCCCGCATCACGCCGGGCTTGACGGTATCCACAGACACCGGAACCCCTAGTCGCACCAGGGCTTCCACCACAGGAACCACGCGGGACAATTCTTCATCCTCCGAGACCGGCAAAGCCCCGGGGCGAGAGGATTCTCCACCGATATCCAGAATGCTGGCCCCATCGATCAGGGCACGCTCAGCTTGGCACAGGGCAGCATCCACCGAGCCAACAACACCGTCACCTGAAAACGAATCCGGCGTCACATTGATGATAGCCATGATGACAGGCGTATCCAGTACTACACGATAGTCCCCGCAATGCCAGACAGCTGCCTGACGATTCACGTCATCCCTTTCACGCATAAGGTACCCGCCTGCAGCGACGCTCAGCCAAACCGGCCCGTAATGTAATCTTCGGTCTGCTTTTTGGAGGGCTTGACAAAAATCTGGTCGGTTTCGCCAAACTCGATCAACTCACCCAGATACATGTACGCGGTGTAATCCGAAATGCGCGCAGCCTGCTGCATGTTGTGCGTCACGATCACGATCGTGAATTCAGGTTGCAGCTCGTTGATCAGTTCCTCGATCCGCATTGTGGAAATGGGGTCCAGGGCCGAGGTGGGTTCATCAAGCAGCAAGACTTCAGGTTTGACCGCAACGCCCCGTGCAATGCACAAACGCTGCTGTTGCCCCCCTGAAAGACTCATTCCGCTCTTGTTGAGCTTGTCTTTGACTTCATCCCACAAAGCAGCCTTGCGCAAGGCCCATTCGACCCGCTCATCCATGTCGGCCTTGCCCATGTTTTCGTGCAGACGCACACCAAAAGCGATGTTGTCATAGATCGACATCGGAAACGGCGTCGGTTTTTGGAACACCATGCCGACTTTGGAACGCAGCACATTGAGGTCGACGCTCGGACTCAGGATGTTGTTCCCGTCCAGCAACAACTCGCCATCAGCACGCTGATCCGGATACAGGTCATACATCCGGTTGATGGTCCGCAACAAGGTTGATTTGCCACACCCCGACGGCCCGATGAAAGCTGTTACCTTGTGCTTGGGCAGAGACTGGTTGATGCTTTTCAGGGCGTGGTACTTGCCGTAGTGAAAATTGAAGTTCTTGAATTCAATCTGCGGGATGAAATTGTTCATTTGGCATTAATTCCGATTACGTATGGCAGTGACCACCTTAGTGGCTCTGCTCCTGCCTGAAGAAAATCCGGGCAATCACATTCAAGGTCAGCACACAAGCCGTCATCACCAGCACACCCGCCCAAGCAATCTGCTGCCATTCAACAAAGGGGCTCATTGCAAAGCTGTTGATGGTCACCGGCAAGTTGGCTATCGGTTTACCCAGGTCAACGCTCCAGAACGGATTGGATAAGGCAGTGAACAACAAGGGGGCGGTTTCTCCCGCAATCCTCGCAATCGCAAGCAGCAAACCCGTCACCACCCCGGATTTGGCCGCCCGCAAAGTCACGCTCATGATGACTTTGCGCTTAGGCGCGCCCAGCGCATAGGCAGCTTCACGCAGCGTATTGGGCACGAGTTGCAGCATGTTCTCGGTTGTCCGCACCACGACCGGGATCATGATCAGGCTCAGCGCCAGAATCCCTGCCCAGCCCGAGTAGGTTCCCATGCGTGAAACCACCACGATCCAGACAAACAGACCAATCACGATGGAAGGTGCCGACAGCAGAAGGTCATTAACGTAGCGCGTCGTGTTGCCAAGCCAGCTGGTGCGGCCATACTCCGCAAGATAGACCCCGACCAGAATCCCCAGCGGCGTACCAACCAGCGTCGATACGACGACCAGCAATCCACTGCCGGCCAAGGCGTTAAGCAAGCCCCCGTCAGCAGCGCCCGGCGGCGGAGTCATCTTGGTGAAGATATCCAGAGAAAGCCCAGCCAGCCCCAGATGCAGCACGGTGTATAGAATCCAGGCAAGCCAGAACAGGCCGAACGCCATGGCAAGCATCGACAGGGTCAATGCTATCTGGTTGATCAGTTTGCGACGGGAAAGCAGGTTCATGATCAACTCCTCTCCCCTTCATTGCGCGACAAACGCGCAAGAAGCTTCTTGGAAATAACCAGTACGATAAGGGTGATCACGAACAGCAACAGACTGAGCTCCATCAATGCCGAGGTATGCAAGCCTGTGGAGGCTTCCGCGAATTCGTTGGCCACAGCAGAAGTGATGCTGTTGCCAGGCATGAACAAGGACGGCGAAGACAGGAAGTTGGTATTGCCGATGACAAAAGTGACCGCCATTGTTTCCCCCAAGGCGCGCCCCAAGCCGAGCATCACCCCACCCACAACACCTACTTTCGAATGTGGCAGCACAACATTCCAGACCACTTCCCAAGTCGTACACCCCAAACCATAGGCAGACTCTTTCAACATGGGCGGCGTAATCGCGAAAACATCGCGCATCACCGAAGCGATGAACGGAATGATCATGATCGCCAGAATGATGCCTGCGGTCAGAAGGCCTATCCCCAAAGCGGGGCCTGAAAACAGCAAACCGATATAGGGAATCTTGCCCAATGTCGCGGCAATAAAAGGCTGACCATATTCAGCAAAGATCGGGGCAAAAATCAAAAGCCCCCACATGCCATACACGATGGACGGAATCGCAGCCAACAACTCAATAGCCGTACCCAGTGGGCGACGCAGCCATACCGGCGACAATTCGGTCAAAAATAAGGCAATACCGAAGCTCACCGGTACGGCAATCACCAGTGCGATGAGCGAAGTTACCAAGGTGCCATAGATAGGGATCAGGGCACCGTACCGGTTCATCGGCGGATTCCACTCGGCGGTCGTCAGGAAACTCACCCCAAGAGTCTTGATGGTCGGCAAGGAAGCCAGCACCAAGGCTACGATGATGCCCAGCAAGACGAGCAAGACGAACACAGCTACGCCCCGAACCAGCCAGGTAAATGCGACGTCACCCAAATCCCGTTTGCCACCGCTCATACTGCTAGCCGACCTCGTCTGATTATCCAAGACCAAAGAAAAATCCGGGGCCAGCGCAGCCCCGGATACGGTCGTGTCACGTTCCAGCACGACCTTCATGTTTTACTTCACCGAAAACACAGGCTTGCCGGAAGCATCTTTGATTTGCCCCCAAGCAGCGTTGATTATTTTAACAGTAGCGTCAGGCAAGGGCACGTAATCCATGTCTTGGGCTGCCTTGCCGCCATTCTTGTAGGCCCATTCGAAAAACTTGAGTGCTTCAGCGCCTTGAGCCGGCTTATCCTGCTGCTTGTGCATCAGAATGAAGGTCGCACTGGTGATGGGCCAAGCATCCTTTTCCGGTTCATCGGTCAGAATTTCGTAGAAGCCCTTACTCCAGTCAGCGCTCTTGGCTGCTGCGGAAAAAGTCGTGTCATCCGGTAGCGGCCATTGTTTGGCCTTATTCTGGACAAGCACGTAGGTCAGCTTGTTTTGCTTGGCATATGCGTACTCAACATAGCCAATGGAACTCGGCAAACGCTGCACGAATGCAGAAACGCCTTCGTTCCCCTTGCCCCCCAGACCCACCGGCCACTGCGGTGCCGTACCTTCGCCTACCTTTTGCTTCCACTCGGCAGAAACCTTGGACAGATAGTTGGTGAAGACAAACGAAGTCCCCGAACCATCCGCACGACGCACCACTCCGATATCGTGATCAGGCAAAGACAGGGCCGGATTCAGTTCCTTGATAGCCTTGTCACTCCACTTGGTAATCTTGCCCAAGTAGATATCAGCCAGAACCGTGCCGCTCAGCTTCAGCTCACCCGGCTTGATACCTGCCAGATTCACCACCGGCACCACGCCACCAATCACCGTCGGGAACTGCATCAATCCTGCCTTGGCCAGATCTTCCGGCGTCAAAGGCATGTCGGAAGCACCGAAATCAACCGTCTTGGCCGTGATTTGCTTGATACCTGCACCGGAACCAATGGATTGATAGTTGACCTTGTTACCAGTCGCTTTGGCATAGGAATCAGCCCACTTGGCATAGATAGGGGCTGGAAAGGAAGCGCCTGCACCGGTCACTTCAGCAGCAGAAGCGGCGCCCGCAACGAAAGCCAGCGCAACCAGGGAACTCAGAACAATTTTCTTCATGGTAGATCCTCAAAGGACAAGAGAAAGCCTGCATAGAGTATTGCCAAAATGTTTCACTAGTATTTCAAGCATCCAGCGCCCCCTGCTGGGTATAAAAAAACCCCGCCGAAGCGAGGTTTGCATGGGTCTGGCACGTCACGTCAGGCGGCAGGTGCCGTCGCGTTCGGCTCTGCTCCCGGCCCTTCATCCGGCTTGGGCGGAACCGCCCCAGCAATGGGTTTGGGCGGACGAGGCGGGCGTCCAGCCATGATGTCTTTGATCTGATCAGCGTCTATCGTTTCCCATTCCAGTAACGCAGCGGTCATCATTTCGACCTTATCGCGATTTTCTTTGAGAAGACGTTCAGCCAGTGCGTACTGTTCGTCAATGATGCGACGAATTTCGCCATCAACCTTCTGCATGGTCGCTTCAGAAACATTCTTGTGCGTGGTGACCGAACGGCCAAGGAAGACTTCACCCTCGTTCTCGGCATAGACCATCGGCCCCAACTCGGCAGACATGCCATAGCGAGTCACCATGTCACGGGCAATCGCCGTCGCCCGTTCAAAATCGTTCGACGCCCCGGTGGATACATTGCCCACGAAAATATCTTCGGCCACCCGACCACCAAAGGCCATGCAGATCTGGGCCAGCATCTGGTCCTTGTACAGACTGAAACGATCCATTTCAGGCAAGGACCAAGTCACGCCCAAGGCACGACCACGTGGAATCACCGTGACTTTATGCACCGGATCGCAGCCCGGCAGCAACGACCCGATGATGGCGTGTCCAGACTCGTGATAGGCCGTCGCCTTCTTTTCTTCCGGCGTGATCACCATGGATTTACGTTCGGCACCCATGAAAATCTTGTCCTTGGCGCGCTCGAAATCATCCATATCCACCAAACGCTTGTTACTGCGCGCGGCAAACAAGGCTGCCTCATTGACCAGATTGGCCAGATCCGCGCCCGCCATACCCGGCGTCCCGCGAGCGAGAACCATGGGATCGACATCCGGCGCCACCGGAACCTTGCGCATATGCACCTTGAGGATCTGCTCACGGCCACGAATATCCGGCAGCGGCACAGTCACCTGCCGGTCAAAGCGCCCCGGGCGCAGCAAAGCCGGATCGAGCACGTCCGGGCGGTTGGTCGCAGCAATCACGATCACACCGGTCTGGCCTTCAAAACCATCCATTTCGACCAGCAACTGATTCAGGGTCTGTTCGCGCTCATCGTTGCCACCACCCAAGCCAGCGCCACGTTGACGGCCTACCGCATCGATTTCATCAATGAAAATGATGCAGGGCGCACTTTTCTTGGCGTTCTCGAACATGTCGCGGACACGCGCAGCCCCAACGCCCACGAACATTTCAACGAAATCCGAACCGGAGATGCTGTAGAAAGGTACCTTCGCCTCACCCGCAATCGCCTTGGCCAGGAGGGTTTTACCGGTACCGGGTGAACCGACCATCAGCACCCCTTTGGGGATGCGCCCACCGAGTTTCTGGAATTTGGAGGGATCGCGCAGGAACTCAACAATCTCGCTGACTTCTTCCTTGGCCTCATCGCAGCCGGCAACGTCCGCAAAAGTGATCGAATTGGCAGACTCATCCAGCATGCGTGCCTTGCTCTTGCCGAACGAGAAAGCGCCGCCTTTGCCACCGCCCTGCATCTGGCGCATGAAAAAGAAGAACAAACCAACCAGCAAAGCAACCGGCAGCATCTGGATCAGCAAGCCCACCAGGAAAGACTGCTCTTCCTTCGGTTTGACCGAGACCGCAACACCGAACTTGTTGCGCAGGTCATCGACCATCCACAGATCCGGCGGATAGTTGACCGAAACCTGGCGCCCTTCCTGAGTGGTTGCCAAAGCAACGTAATTCTGGGTATCAAGGACTACCTTGGTGATGCGCCCCGCCTTGGCTTCCTCCATGAACTGGGAGTACTCCAGGGTGTTCTGGACCGCTTGCCGATTATTGAACTGGCTAAAAACAGAATAGGCCACTACAAGGACCAGTAACCAGATCGCAAGATTCTTGAAGACGTTGTTGTTCAAAGCAACTCCTGATTCAGCCCGGCAGAATTCCAGGCACACGACCAACTAGACCGATTCTATGTCCGAACGTACCTGCCGACAATCAATCCTGACCATAGACTGCATGCATCAGCCCGACCTCCGGCCCTGCCCAAGCAAATAAACCTCAGCGCTCCGATCCCGTGAAGCCTCGGGTTTGCGAGAGTGAACTGCCGTAAACAGTTTCATCATCGCCGCCCGGTACTCCATGAAACCAGCCCCCTGAAAAACCTTGATCAGCATGTTGCCGCCGGGTCGCAAATGCTGCTGTGCGAAGTCCAGCGCCAGCTCGGCCAGGTACATCATCCGCCCATCATCACTGACGGCGTTCCCAGACATATTGGGGGCCATGTCGGAAAGTACAAGGTCTACGGCACGCCCATCGAGCAATCTTTCAAATTCGGCCAGTACCGTTTCTTCGCGGAAATCCCCTTGCAGGAAGGTGACATCCGGCAAGGGATCCATTGGCAGGATGTCCAGGGCAAACAATTCTCCCCCCGGCTTGACGCGCGGCGCGGCCACCTGCGACCAGGAACCCGGCGCCGACCCCAGATCCACCACAACCTGACCAGGCTTGAGAAGCTTGTCTTTCTTGTCTATCTCGAGCAGTTTATAAACTGCGCGCGAACGCATGCCCTCGGCCTTGGCTTTGTGAACCCAAGGATCATTGAGATGCTCCTGCATCCATGCTTTACTGGTCTTGCTGCGTTTCATGCTCGATAACGGGTAAAATCTGCGTTTGGTAAAGGAATTGCACTCAATGTCTGAAATCTCAACTGCCCAGCGTCGCGATCTGCGCGCCAAAGCCCACCATCTTGATCCGGTCGTCAGCATTGCCGGCAACGGCCTCACCGCGTCCGTCCTGAAGGAAATCGATGGCGCGCTCAAAGCTCACGAGCTGATCAAGGTCCGCGTCTATGGTGACGACCGCGAAGCCCGCGCGGCTTACCTGGTGGAAATCTGCGCCCAGCTCGGATGCGCAGCGGTCCAGAATATTGGCAAGCTGTTGGTCATCTACCGCCCGAACCCGGAACTTCATGCGCCCAAGCCCGATCTTGCGGCAAAACGTCCGTCCCGTGGCAAAACAGCCAAGGCGGCCCCGTTCGACAAGCGTCCTGGACGCCCGACCACCAGCAACGCTCCGCGCAAATCCATGGCTGGCGCACCAGAAGCCCGCTACCGCAAGCCTACGGCCGGAAGCAGCCGGACCCGCAAAAGCGCACGCTAAACAATCCACAACAAAAACACGGGCGACTTCTACCAGAGGTCGCCCGTTCTGTTTTCAGCGCCTGAAAACCTGCGTCACCAGCGCCACCCCCAGCACACTCTGGATCAGCCAGAGCACACTGGCGATTCCGTGCCAGGTCTGGAAGCGGCTACGAATCACGCTCTGTACAACATCGCGTGCCGTTTCCGCACGAAGTTGCTCAACAATCGGCGTCACGCCGAAATGTCCTGCCAGACTCAGCAAGAGCATCAGCACCACCAGCCATAGCACCAGGGACTTGAAAGCCCGCGCACCTTCCCGGAAGAACAGATACGCCAGAAGATAGCCTGCACACCCGATACCAAGCCAGGACACTATCGCGAAGAGCTTCCCCGCCAGCATGCCGGCAAAGCTGCGATCCGCCACATAGACAAACAGGACCGGCGCTGCCATGTAGCCTATCGCCCACAAGGCACCAACCCACAAGGTGATTGCAATGGCGTAAAGGTAGTCAGCAAGCCGGGACATGATTTTCAGATGTAACGAACGTCAATGACTTCATATTCGCGCACACCGCCTGGTGCCTGGACTTCGGCCACATCCCCGGCGAACTTGCCGATCAAGGCCCGCGCAATCGGGGAGTTGATCGAAATCTTGCCAGACTTCAGATCGGCTTCATCCTCGCCCACGATCTGGTAGACAACCCGGCTGCCCGACTCCAGATCCTCAAGATCGATAGTCGATCCAAATACACAGCGACCATCCGCATCAAGAAGCTTGGGGTCGATGATCTGCGCCGTCGACAGTTTGCTTTCCACTTCCGCAATGCGGCCTTCGACAAAGCCCTGGCGTTCCTTGGCTGCATCGTACTCGGCATTTTCAGACAGATCGCCGTGCGAACGCGCTTCCGCAATCGCCGCAATCACGTTGGGGCGCTCCACCGTCTTCAGATGGTGCAATTCGACGCGCAATTTTTCAGCGCCATTCACAGTCAATGGTGTTTTGATCATCGCAATCAGCTCAGCTGCGCATGCAGTTCCTGCAGCGCGTAGGGTTCAAGATCATTCAGGTGACGAATTCCCATGCAGGCAGCCCGGGCACCTTCGATAGTGGTAAAGATTGTCACTTTGGCCGCCAGGGAACTGGTCCGGATGGAACGGGAATCCACGATGGCCTGACGCTTCTCTTCCACCGTGTTGATGACCAGTGCAATCTCGTTGTTCTTGATCATGTCTACAATATGGGGACGTCCTTCCATGACCTTGTTCACCGGATTGACGGTCGTCACACCAGCTTCGTGCAGATAGGCAGCGGTCCCCTTGGTGGCAACCACCTTGAAGCCCATATCAACCAGCGCACGTGCCACATCGACCGACTTCGCGCGATCCGATTGCTTGACGCTGATGAAAGCGGTTCCGGAGGATGGCAAGCGCGTACCAGCCGCCAGCTGGCTCTTCACGAACGCTTCGGCGAATGTCTTGCCAACGCCCATGACTTCGCCGGTCGATTTCATTTCCGGTCCGAGGATGGTATCCACGCCCGGGAATTTGTTGAACGGGAAGACCGCTTCCTTGACCGCGTAATAGGGCGGCACGACTTCGCGCGTCACCCCTTGCGAAGCCAGGCTCTGCCCAGCCATGCAGCGTGCCGCGATCTTGGCCAGCGGCAAGGAGCAGGCTTTGGAAACGAAAGGCACGGTTCGCGAAGCACGCGGGTTCACTTCCAGCACGTAGACCGTTTCGCCCTGGATGGCGAACTGCACATTCATCAGTCCCACCACATTGAGCGCCTTGGCCATCGCTTCAGTCTGGCGCCGCAACTCGTCCTGCAAAGCAGCCGACAGAGTGTAAGGCGGCAAGGAACACGCCGAATCGCCAGAGTGCACCCCCGCCTGTTCGATGTGCTGCATGATCCCGCCAATGATGACTTGGGTTCCGTCAGACAAGGCATCCACATCGATTTCGGTTGCATCGTTCAGGAAGCGGTCCAACAACACCGGAGAATCGTTCGAGACCTTGATCGCGTCACGCATGTAACGTTCGAGATCCTTCTGCTCGTGCACGATTTCCATTGCGCGACCACCCAGCACATAGCTCGGGCGCACCACCAGCGGATAACCGATCTCAGCGGCCAGGCGAATCGCATCCGGCTCTGTCCGGGCAGTCCGGTTGGGCGGCTGACGCAGCCCCAGATCATTGATCAGCTTCTGGAAACGCTCACGATCTTCCGCTGCATCGATCATGTCCGGGCTGGTCCCGATAATGGGTACGCCATTGGCTTCGAGTTCGCGTGCCAGCTTTAGCGGCGTCTGCCCGCCGAACTGGACGATCACGCCGACCGGACGCTCGATGGCCACGATTTCCAGCACGTCTTCCAGTGTCAGCGGCTCGAAATACAGACGATCCGAAGTGTCATAGTCAGTCGACACGGTCTCCGGATTGCAGTTGACCATGATGGTCTCGTAACCATCCTCGCGCATGGCCAGTGCGGCATGCACACAGCAATAATCGAATTCGATGCCCTGCCCGATGCGGTTCGGCCCGCCCCCCAGCACCATGATCTTTTTCTTGTCCGTCGGCTGGGCTTCGCACTCTTCGTCATAGCAGGAGTACATGTAGGCCGTGTTCGAGGCAAATTCGGCGGCACACGTATCCACGCGCTTGTAGACAGGACGGATTCCCAGCGAATGGCGATGCAGACGCACGGCCGTTTCGTCCGAACCCAGCAGCTTGGCCAGGCGACGATCCGAGAAACCCTTGCGTTTGAGCACGCGCATGGCAGCAGCATCCAGACTCTTCAACGAACGGCCGGAGAGATTCTTTTCCGAACGCACGATATCTTCGATCTGCGCCAGGAACCAGGGATCGATCTTGGTCAGGCGATGCAATTCGTCCTGACTCATTCCTTCACGGAAGCCCTGTCCAACATACCAGATGCGTTCCGCGCCCGGATTGGACAACTCCAGTTCCAGCTCTTCGCGATCACACTCGACCTCATCCAGGCCATACGCGCCGACTTCCAGACCGCGCAAGGCTTTCTGGAATGATTCCTGGAAGGTCCGGCCCATGGCCATCACCTCGCCCACCGACTTCATCTGAGTCGTCAGGCGATCATTGGCTTGCGGGAATTTCTCGAACGCAAAACGCGGCACCTTGGTCACGATATAGTCGATCGAAGGCTCGAAAGACGCCGGGGTCACGCCACCGGTGATGTCGTTCTTGAGTTCGTCCAGGGTGAAGCCCACTGCGAGCTTGGCGGCGACCTTGGCAATCGGGAAGCCGGTTGCCTTGGAGGCCAGTGCGGAGGAACGCGACACCCGAGGATTCATCTCGATGACGATGAGACGCCCATCCTTCGGATTGACCGCGAACTGCACGTTCGACCCACCCGTATCCACGCCGATCTCACGCAATACCGCGATCGAGGCATTACGCATGATCTGGTATTCCTTGTCCGTCAGCGTCTGCGCCGGAGCAATCGTGATCGAATCGCCAGTATGCACACCCATCGGGTCCAGATTCTCGATCGAGCACACGATGATGCAGTTGTCGTGCTTGTCGCGCACGACTTCCATTTCAAATTCTTTCCAGCCCAGCAGGGATTCTTCGATCAGCAGTTCGCGCGTCGGTGACAGATCCAGACCACGCGTACAGATTTCGTTGAATTCCTCGACGTTGTAGGCAATGCCACCACCGCTGCCACCCATGGTAAAGGACGGACGGATGATGGCCGGGAAACCGATCTTGGCCTGGACCGCCATGGCCTCTTCCATGCTGTGGGCCACACCGGAACGCGCGGACTCGAGTCCGATCTTTTCCATCGCTTGCTTGAACTTCTGGCGATCTTCAGCCTTGTCGATGGCTTCAGGCGTAGCGCCGATCAACTCGACCTTGTACTTTTCAAGCACCCCGTTGTGCCACAGATCCAGCGCACAATTGAGCGCAGTCTGCCCGCCCATGGTCGGCAACACCGCATCCGGACGTTCCTTCTCGATGATGCGCTCCAGCACCTGCCAGGTGATCGGCTCGATGTAGGTCACGTCCGCCATGTTCGGATCGGTCATGATGGTCGCCGGATTGCTATTGACCAGGATGACTTTGTATCCCTCGTCACGCAAAGCCTTGCAGGCCTGGGCACCGGAATAGTCGAACTCGCAGGCCTGACCAATGATGATCGGGCCGGCACCGATGATGAGAATGGATTGAATGTCTGTGCGTTTGGGCATTTCTTTACCAGGAAGGGGGAAGGAGGAAGGGAGAAGGGTTGAAACCCTTTGCACCCGGCCCTGGCCTTACACGCTCTTCACTTCTCCATAAAACTGAATTCTTTCGACAGAACGACAAAGCGGGAACGACATGTCCCCCTTCATCCTTCTCCCTTACTTCTTTGCCTCTGCCATCAGATCGATGAAGCGATCAAACAGGTAGGCCACATCCTGCGGACCAGGGCTGGCCTCCGGATGCCCCTGGAAACAGAAGGCCGGACGATCTGTCCACACCAGCCCCTGCAGGCTGCCATCGAACAAGGAAACATGCGAAGCCCGCACATTTGCCGGCAAAGTCTTCTCATCGACCGCAAAACCATGGTTCTGGCTGGTGATCAGCACCCGGCCGGAATCCACGTCCTTCACCGGATGGTTCGCACCATGGTGGCCGAACTTCATCTTCAGCGTCTTGGCGCCTGCGGCCAAACCCAGAATCTGGTGCCCCAGGCAAATGCCGAAGGTAGGCAGCTTGCGCTCAAGGAATTCACGCGCAGCAGCAATGGCGTAATCGCAAGGCTCCGGGTCCCCAGGACCGTTGGACAGAAACACGCCGTCCGGATTGAGCGCAAGGACTTCGGCCGCAGAGGTCTGGGCCGGCACCACGGTCAGGCGACAGGAACGCTCGGCCAGCATGCGCAGGATATTGCGCTTGACACCAAAGTCATACGCCACCACGTGATATTTGGCTTCCTGCTGTTCGGAAAAACCTTTGCCCAGCTTCCACTCACCCTCAGTCCAAGCGTATGACGAGCCAGTCGTCACGACCTTGGCCAGATCCATACCGGCCAGACCAGGGAAGCCGCGCGCAGCAGCAATGGCCGCTTCAGCATTGAGATCCTTCTGATTCACCGCGGTAACCAGACAGCCCGCCTGCGCGCCCTTTTCACGCAGGATACGCGTTAGCTTGCGGGTATCGATCCCGGCAATACCGACAACGTTCTGGGCCTTCATGTAGGCGTCCAGCGTCTGTTCGGAACGGAAATTCGACACCAGCAGGGGCAGATCCCGGATGACCAGACCGGCGGCATACACCTTGCCGGACTCACAGTCTTCCTGATTGACACCCACGTTGCCGATATGCGGATGGGTCAGCGTGACAATCTGGCGGGTATAGGAGGGATCGGTAAGAATTTCCTGATAGCCGGTTATGGCGGTATTGAACACCACCTCGCCAACGCTTGTTCCCACGGCGCCAATGCCTTGCCCTTGAAAGACCGAACCATCTGCAAGGGCGAGAAGGGCGTAAAGGGTGTCCGTCACGATCAATTACTCCTGAAAACCAGTGAAATCGGGCCACGACCGGCATCCCTGCCACCTCGCTGCCGCGCATTCTGCGAAAACAGCTCAAGTAGGGTGTCCGACGTGAAAAACGGGACCCGTCTTTCCAGACGAGTCCCGCTTGCAAACGCTGGCGATTATAGCCTGAAAGCCCGGCTTCCGGCAATGCTCTCGCCGCGTCACACGCCTTTTCCGGGCAACTGGGCACGCAGATAAGCCACCACGCGTGCCAGTTCGGCGAGCAAACCCGGCACCCCCGCCACCGCCTTTTCAGCCTCGCCCTTGCGTGCGGCAATTTCGACCTGTTGCGCTGCTTCTGCCGCCACGGGCGCGCCAAAAACCCCCACCGCGGACTTCAGCGAATGCGCAACCGCACAGAGGGTTTTGATGTCCTTGTTGCGCGCACCCTGATCCAGTTGCAGGCAATTCTTGCTGTAGTCGGTCAAAAAGATCTCGATCAGGGATTGCAGTGCCGCTTCGTCCCCATCCAGCAAACTGCGGGTCTGCGACAGATCCACCACCGGCATATCGTTCGCATCCATATCCTCGCCTGCCGCAATCGCCGCCAGATTACCTT
>JAGTRY010000012.1 GCA_018262235.1 Pseudomonadota bacterium | reverse complement strand
GAAATCCGGTTCGCCATCCGTGACCAGCACCACCACGTCCGGACGGATGAACATTCCCATGGAGGACACATCAAAGCGCAGCTGCGCGCCGATGGAGACATTCTTCGGCCGTTTCCAGATGATGTTGGCGCCACCATGCATGCCGAATTCGAGACGGGGAATCTCCTCCGGGTCCAGTGCAGCGTCCAGATCGTAATCATCCAGTCCCAGCAGCTCGCGCAGGGTTTCACGCTCCTCCCGCGAAGGCATGGAATACACGCGGATCGGTGCCGCATCATCCGTCGTGCGATGCACCTCGCCATTCTGGAAATCGTAGGTGATTTTCAAACTGCTCTCCTGTTGCCTGCGAAGCCGACCGCTGCCGGGATTCTAGCGTGTCCCTCCACATGCCGACGGCTCCTGGATGACAAACATCCGGGCAGCCTGCGCAGGCCGCCTCCTGGCGTCCGGCATAATCACCACCATTCTCATCCACACCCTACGGAGAGCAGGTCATGAAGACGTATCCATCATGCGCGGTCATTGCATTGACGGCCCTGTTGTTGAGCGCTTGCGGCGCCAGAAACGCAACCCGGAGCGATGAAAACGCGGCACCGGCGCCCCAGGCCAGCACCGAAAAAGCACCTGCCAAAAAAGCGGTGGTGAGCTGTATCCCCGTCAAGACCAAATCAGAGACCAAGCCTGTCGCCAAGACAGAATCTCAAGCCAAGACTCCGGCCAAGAAACCGGTCAAGGGCAAGGTCGCAACCAAGCCTGCGGAAACCACGGCGACGGCCGCTCCGGCCCCCAGCCCGAGCACCGCGCCGGTCAGTCCGAATGCCGATGGCTCCTGCCCGGCCGGTACCGAAGCAGTCGTCACGCAACCCGAACCAGCCCCTGCTGCTGCACCGGCCAAAGCGGCGGCTGGCAACAGTGACGGTTCACCACGCATGGTCAAATCCAAGGATGGCAGCTTCGAAGGCGAGGTGTATGGCACCCCGACCGCCGGCAGCAAGCTCGCCAGAATCCAGATCGGGATGACCCAGGAAGAAGTCGAGAAGATCATGGGCCACCCGAGCAGCTCGCGCAGCTATGTCACCGGCAAAGCCTTCAATCCCTTCTATTTCGGTACCGATGCCGCCCGGCTCGAATGGATCTATCGCGGCTATGGCAGCGTGGCCTTTGATGCCGGGCGCTGGGGTGGTGGCGGTGTGGTGATGATGATCAACCACGACCCGAAGATCCAGTAAGCACGCTCCCGGATCGCCGGTTCCGGGCCACGCCAGGAACCGGCTGTTCTCAGAAACCGGCGGTGATCCCGGTAAAGATCACCGTGTCCGTATGGCTGTTTTCGTCACGGACCTTTTCCCGATATTTCTGTAGCATTGCCAGCTGCAAACCGAAGTGTGAATTGATCCGGGTCGTCAGCTCGCCTTGCATCGCATAGCGGGTTCCACCGCCCACCGAATCCGGATAGACCACCAGCCGATGGGTGATACGGCTGGTCGGGGAGAGTTCGTAGCGCCACTCGGATCCGAGCAGAGGCTCGAAGCCATGTTCGTCATTGCCGGTCTTGTAACGCTCCATACTGTAGGCCACCCCGGCATGCAGGTTCAGGACGGTACTTTCGCTGTTGAGCCAGCGTACCCCGACCCCGCTGTTCAAGCTGCCCCGCAACGACATGTCTTGCAGCGAATCACGCTCCATCCCAACCCCGGCAAAGCCGAAAGTCTTCTCGCTGAGTTCGCGTTCGCCGCGAAAATCCGCATTCCCGCTGTCGCTGCTACGTTCGCCCTTCTCGGAGCTGCGCACCATCAAGGCATTTGCCAGCAAGCGGCTGCTATGCATGTTGCGTACGGCATCAAGCGTCACACTGCCTTCGGTGGTGTTGCTGTTGCCCTGTCGCAAGGTGAAACCCAGACCGAAAGAGCCTTCCCATTTCCCGGAAGGGTCATCCGACAACTCGGGTTTATTGTCCAGGGGTTTGAACAATGGGTCTTTTACCGCCTTGGGGAGTTCTGGCAGATCACCGGCCTGAGCCCCGGCCCCCGCCATCAACAGGCTTGAAATCAGGAGCAGGCGCGCCCCCGGAATGGATTTTATGTACGGCATGCTGCTTCAACCTTTCACGTTCAGCCGCTCTGACGACTGATTGGGCTCTGAGTTCCCGGGTTCGGACCACCGCCACGGGTTTGTGTCCGCGGGAACAGGCAATGAAAAGGCCCGCCAATCCGGCAGGCCTTGATTGCCCCGCTCCGACAGGAATCAGGCCGGTGCTTTTTTTGTACGGCTCTTGGCTGCCGGCTTTTTCGCTGCGGCCACCTTGGCTGGTTTTTCCGCTGCAGGCGCTTTGGTGCTGGCCACACTTTTCTTCTCGGCGGCCCCTTCTTTCGGCACCTTGGCAGCACGCGGCTCGAACTCGAAGCTGACCTTGCCCGCCTTCGCGTCCCAGTTCAGGAACGCCGAGAATTTGCGGTGCGTACGTGAAGACACGAAGTTGCGCAGCAGATCCGTCTTGCCCGTCGTCAGCAACTTCTGCATCTGCTCGGGCTCGATGGGCTGTTGCAGAATCACCTTGCCGGAGCGGAAATCGCAACTTTTCTCCGGACCCAGTGCCTTTTCGCAGGTGTAGGTCGTTCCGTGCTCGAACACCCCGCTGCCACACTTGGGGCAGGCGCCCAGACTTTGTTGTGCGGAAAAATCCGGCGCTTCGGAGCCTTCGCCATCACGCGGCTGACCGAAATCGAACTCTGGCAGCTTGTCATCGTTCAGACGGATTTCGGCGTTGAAAGCCCGCCCCATCTTGTTGCGGAAGCCCAGCAGCGGACCGACGCGACCTGTCGTGAGCAGCTTCTCGATTTCCTGCGGCTCGAACTGACGCCCCGCCACGATCTTCCACAGGGAATAGTCGCAGTCGGAGCACTGGAACTTCTTGTAGTTCTCGCGGATGAGCCCTCCGCATTTGGGACACAGCGCGGCAAGAATGCCGAAATCGCCGGGAATGGTGTCCGAATCATAGGTCTTGGCCCGCTCGACGATGTCACGCGTCATGGCCTCGATATGCCCCATGAAATCGGCACGGGTAAGCAGCCCCTTTTCCATCTGGGCCAGCTTGAATTCCCATTCGCCGGTCAGCTCGGCAGACGACAATTCAGTGATGCCCAGACCTTTCAACAAGGTGACCAGCGAGAAAGCCTTGGCCGTCGGGATCAGGTCACGCCCTTCGCGCAGAACATAGGTTTCAGCAATCAGGTTCTCGATGATCTGGGCACGCGTGGCGGGGGTTCCCAAACCACGGCCGGCCATCGCTGCACGCAGCTCTTCATCGTCCACCAGCTTGCCGGCACCTTCCATGGCAGAGAGCAGCGTAGCTTCGTTGTAACGGGCCGGTGGTTTGGTCTGGCTGGCTTTGACCGTGATGTCTTCGGTCGTAGCACCTTCGCTGGCCTTCACCGGCACCAGCGAGCCGGTCGCCTCTTCGCCTTCGAGTGCGGCTTCCTTGCCATAAACAGCCAGCCAGCCAGCATTGACCATGACCTTGCCTTCGGTCTTGAAGGCTTCGTTCTCGACACGCGTGATCCGGGTCGTGACCTGGAATTCGGCGGCCGGGAAAAACACGGCCAGGAAGCGTTTGGTGACCAGGTCGTAGACCTTGTGTTCGGCTTCGGTCAGGTTCTTCGGCTCGGTCCCCGTCGGCACGATGGCAAAGTGGTCCGAAATCTTGGCGTTGTTGAAGATGCGCTTGTTCGGCTTGACCCAGCCATGCTTGAGAATTTCAGTCGCATGGGCGTTATAGGCGTCCGGCAAAGCACCGAGAATCCCCGGCACGGTGGCGACGTAATCTTCCGGCAAGGCGCGCGCATCGGTCCGCGGATAGGTCAGAACCTTGTGCTTTTCGTACAGGGCCTGTGCGATCTGCAAGGTGGTGCGGGCTGAAAAACCGAAACGACCGTTGGCTTCACGCTGCAAGCTGGTCAAATCGTAGAGCAGCGGAGAGAGCTGGGTCGTCGGACGCGACTCTTCCTCGACCTTGCCGGTCTTGCCGGCACACTTGGCCTGGATCGCCTCGGCACGGGCCTTGTCCCAGATGCGTGGCGCCGTGGCGTGCTCGTCATCTTCGGACTTCTTGAATTTTTCGTCGAACCAGCGACCGGCGTATTCCCCTGCGGTCACACCGAAGCGGGCTTCGACTTCCCAGTAGTCACGCGACTTGAACGCACGGATGCGCTCTTCACGTTCGACCATCAAGGACAGGGTCGGCGTCTGCACGCGCCCCACCGTCGTCAGGTGAAACCCGCCACTCTTGGAGTTGAAGGCGGTCATCGCCCGGGTGCCGTTGATGCCGATCAGCCAGTCACTCTCGGCCCGGCACATCGCGGCCTCACGCAGGCCGCTCATCTCGTTGGCGGTACGCAGATGCAGGAAACCATCGCGAATCGACTGGGCGGTCATGCTCTGCAGCCACAGCCGCTGGATCGGCTTGCTGGTGCCCGCATGCTGGGCCACATAGGTAAAGATCAGCTCCCCCTCGCGTCCCGCATCGCAGGCATTGATCAGGCCGGTCACATCCTTGCGCTTGATCAGTTTGGTCAAAAGACGCAGACGCTCGGCACTCTTCTCGATCGGATTCAACGCGAAATGCGGCGGGATCATCGGCAGATGCGCAAAGCTCCACTTGCCACGCTTGACTTCGAACTCTTCCGGAACGGCCAGTTCGAGGAGGTGGCCCACGGCGGAGGAGAGCACATAGTCATCGCTCTCAAAGTAGTCGCCTTGGCGAGTGAAGCCGCCGAGTGCCCGGGCTATATCCTGAGCGACAGAGGGTTTTTCGGCGATGATGAGCTGTTTGGTCATTGGCTTGGCAATAGGGACAAAATAAATCGCGGCTGGAAGGCCGCGACACAACTGCTGTGGATAATAGAAGCGCCATGCCCCAAGGCGCAAGCTTTAACGCCTAATGGACAATAATGGCTTCCTGCCACGTGTCTTCAACCTCGGCAACTTCGTCGGTCAGCAACTCGTCCAGAATCAGGGCATCCACGCTGGCGCGTTCCTGCCACAGCACCATCAGCACGATCACCTTGAACTGCGACAGCGTGACCTGTGGGTCCGGCAGGGCCAGCGCGCGTTCGATGATCAGCTCGCGGCGGCGCAGGTCGGCCACACCGGCCGATTCAAGAAAAGCCAGAAATCCGCGCGCAGCGACATCCAGCCGGGTCAGCTCGAAATCACTGAACACGCGGATGGAACCCCGCCCGGCGGACATTTCAGGCGCAGGCAGCCCTGCAGCCAGACGCAAGCCGCCCAACCACTCGATGGCGTCCTGGATGTCTGCCTCTTCAAACCCCACGGCAGCGAGCTTGCGCGCCAGCTGTTCGGGTTCTTCGGGGCAGGCGTCGGCGTATCCGTAGGTTTCAAACAGATAAACCAGTATGTCGATCATTGCTGTCCCGCAAGACACTGCACACAGGCAGTGTTCAGTTGATACGTTGGAACCGGCCGCCCGGCAGACGCGCAACACGCCCTTCGAGCTCCAGCACGGTCAGGATGGCGAAGAGCGCATCCGGCGTCAAGCCCGCCCGCACAACAAGTGTGTCAGGATCAACCGGATCGAAGCCCATTTGGTGCAGGAGCGCCTCACCCTCCGCGTCTCCGCGCGAAAGCGCTTCCGGCATGCTGGCAGGCGGTTGCGTGCGCACGGGGCCGGTCCAGTGCAGTTCCTCAAGCACGTCCTGGGCGCTTTCGACCAGCTTCGCACCCTGCTTGATGAGTTTGTGACATCCCCGCGCCAGCGGCGAATGGATTGAGCCGGGAATCGCAAAGACATCCCGATCCTGCTCGGTCGCCATCCGGGCAGTGATCAGGGAACCGCTGTCGACAGCCGCCTCGACCACCAGCACCCCGCGCGCCAGCCCCGAAATAATCCGGTTACGGCGTGGAAAGTTGTAGGCAGCCGGAGGCGTCCCCAAAGGAAATTCGGAGAGGATCACGCCCCGTTCGGCAATTTCACGCGCCAGCTTGTCGTTACGCGCCGGGTAAATGCGGTCCGCACCGGTTCCCACCACCGCAATCGTACTGCCCGCCCCCTTCAACGCGCCGCGATGCGCAGCAGCATCCACGCCCAAAGCCAGACCACTGATGATGGTTAGCCCAGCTTCGGACAAGGCCTGGGCAAATGCTTCTGCATTGGCCTCGCCCTGTGGCGTTGCGCTACGCGCACCAACCACGGCCAGCGCAGCTGCATTGAGCAGCTCAATCCGGCCTTTCGCATAGATCAGCGTTGGAGGATCCGGGATCTGCAAGAGTGCCTGGGGATAGGCCGCGTCGGCCAAGGTCAGAATCGTATTGCCGGGCTCGGCAGCCCAAGCCAGTGCAGCGTCGATCTGCGCCGTATTGGCATGTGTCTTGAGGGTTTCAGCGAGGCGTTCGCCGATCACCTGCGCCAAGGCAAACTGCCCGGTGGCAAAGACCCGCTCGGGCAGACCGAACGCAGCCAGCAGCTCGCGCTGCCGTTCCGGGCCTATGCCCGGAATCAGGCACAAGCGCAACCAGTGGAACAGATCGTTCGGAACCAATCAGGGATTGGCGACTTTGTCGCCGACCTTGACCGGACCCGAGGCGTCCATGATCAAGCCATATGCCACGCGATTGAAGACGCGAAAGATGTACATCAACCCCGTCCGCGTATCCGGCATATTGACGACTTCTGCCTGACCATCGCCACGATACAGCGTACTGCCATTATTCCGGCTGATCGCCAGCACATGACCAGGTTCAAGACCGACGTTCTTGCCGGCACTGACCGCGATCACCGAATAGCGCCCAGCTGCCTCGACGCCACCATAAATCGAGGCAACCGCCGCACTGATCGCCGTCATCGGCGCATGCGGGGGAATCGCCATCAGCTCAGACTTCCCGGCCGGGGTAAGTCGATCAGAAGGCACGATCTCATGTTTCGACGAAATTACGCGCAACTCGGCGGCATTGTTGCCGCTGGCGGGAATGGACACCTGTGCGGTTGCGACATACTGGGCTTCATAACCGAGGACCTGACCACCGATAGGATCCTTGACGAGCTTGCCGCGCCGGTACACGTGCCAGGCATTCGATTCACCCGTCAGGTTCTTGGCGTAGATCGAATCACCGGCCCCTGCAACCACGCGGGCCTCTTCGATCGCAACCACCGTCGGCATGCTGGGCGAATCGTCTACTTCGGAAAACAGCGGTTCAGTCAGGAAAGGACGAATCGCCTCCAGCGGAATGCTGGCAATCGGTGATACAACATTTTTGGTATACACCTGCGGCGAGAGCTTTTCACTCGCAGCAGTTCCCGTTCCGGAAGTACTGACCGTACGTCCCATGGAAAGCGTATTGGTATTGCGATCCAGCACGACGACCTGACCAGGATAGATCAGGTGCGGATTACGGATTTCATCCTGATTCAGCTTCCACACTTCCGGCCAGCGCCAAGGCTGCTTCAGGAATACACCGGAAATTGCCCACAAGGTATCGCCCTTCTTGACGACATAGGTGTCTGGCGCGCCATCGGCCAAGGTAACCTTGTCAGCCGCCCCTGCCGCAAAAACGGCCGATGCCGCAACGGCCAGAGACAAGCCGAGAATAGTCCTGCTGAATGCTTTGATCATCGTGCGAACCCCGTCGATGGTTGATCGCGACTCGGTCACATCCGGCGCATGGCGCTAGACTCCGTAGCCAATCTGCTGCGGCCAGACACATTTGAGCATGGCCAGTAGCTGCAGATATTCAAGTTTTGCGTTAGATTCTGCCCGTAGCATACTCATACTTCAAGGTTTTCTGACAAATGGCGCTGTTGCCCATCCTCCATTACCCCGACCCCAGACTGCATACGCGGGCCACTCCGGTGGCGGTCGTAGACGATCAAATTCGCCAGTTGGCACATGACATGGCCGAGACCATGTACGCCGCACCAGGCGTCGGACTGGCCGCTTCACAGGTGAACGTGCACGTGCGCATGGTGGTCATCGATGTCTCTGACGACAAGAGCGATCTGCGGATCCTGATCAATCCGGAAATCATCGCCCGCGATGGTGAACAGGAATGCGAGGAGGGCTGTCTCTCGGTTCCGGGCATCTACGACATCGTGAAGCGTGCTGAACGCGTCAAGGTCCGGGCGCTTGACGAGCACGGCAAAACGTTTGAATTCGAGGCAGAAGGCCTGCTCGCCGTGTGCGTTCAGCACGAGATCGACCATCTGGACGGCAAGGTCTTTGTCGAATATCTCTCTCAACTCAAACAGAACCGCATCAAGAGCAAACTCGCCAAGCGGGCGAGAATCACTGCGTAATCCGGAAGTCGAGAGTCAGGGCTGCCGGCTTTCGACGCTCCACTCACCACTGTCGTCCACGCCTCATGAAAATCGCTTTCGCCGGAACCCCGGAATTCGCCGCCACCGCCCTGCAGGCCATTCTGGATGCAGGCTTCGAGGTCGCGTTGGTTCTTACCCAACCAGATCGCCCGGCCGGGCGCGGCATGCAGTTGCAACCCAGCGCCGTGAAGCAGCTGGCGCTGGCCCACAACATTCCGGTCGACCAGCCCGAAAAGCTCCGCACCCCCGAACAACAGGCCCGGCTGGCCGCCTGCGCCCCGGATTTGCTGGTGGTCGCAGCTTATGGGCTGATCCTGCCGCAAGCCGTGCTGGATCTGCCACGCCTTGGTTGTCTGAACATCCATGGCTCGCTGTTGCCACGCTGGCGTGGCGCCGCCCCGATTCATCGGGCAATTGAAGCCGGTGATGCGGAAACGGGCATCACCATCATGCAGATGGAAGCCGGACTGGATACCGGGCCGATGCTGCTCAAGCAGGCACTGCCGATTTTGCCGGACGACACCACCGCCAGCCTGCATGACAAGCTCGCAGCTCTCGGTGGCGAAATGATCGTCACAGCCTTGCGGGCGCTTGAAAAAGGCCCGCTGCCCGCCACCATCCAGCCTGAAGCAGGCGTGACCTATGCTCACAAGATCGACAAGGCCGAGAGCGCTTTGGATTTCCGCCTTCCGGCAACCGTGCTGGCTCGCAAGCTGCGCGCCTTCAATCCCTTCCCGGGCGGCGCTGCGACGGTCAACGGAACAACGCTCAAGCTCTGGGCCGGTGAAGCCGTAGCAGGCCAAGGACTTCCCGGTACGGTGCTGACTGCCGATGCCACGGGAGTGGTGATCGCTTGTGGTGAAGGCGCGCTGCGCCTCACCGTACTGCAAAAACCCGGCAGCAAACGCCTGCCGGCAAGCGAGTTCCTGCGGGGGTTCGAGCTCGCGGAAGGTGCCGCTTTCGTCACGGCCATCCTCTGACACAAACGGCTCCCTGCGTGCCGTGTAAGATTTTCGACCTGATGCCCTGATCATTTTCAGGGTGGTGTGAAAAGGGAGAAAAAGATGAAATCTTACGCAGCTGAGTTTGTGGGAACCTTCTGGCTGGTGCTCGGTGGTTGCGGTAGCGCGGTGCTCGCCGCTGCATTTCCAGCGCTGGGCATTGGTCTGCTCGGCGTTTCGCTGGCGTTTGGCCTGACCGTACTGACGATGGCGTTTGCGATTGGCCATATTTCCGGTTGTCACCTCAATCCAGCCGTTTCCATCGGCCTCTGGGCAGGCGGACGCTTCGATGCCGGCAAACTGCTGCCTTATATCGTCGCCCAAGTTCTGGGCGCTATCGCTGCTGCTGCCGTGCTGTACCTGATCGCTTCGGGCAAAACCGGTTTTGATGTGACAGCAGGCTTCGCTTCGAACGGTTACGGTGAGCATTCACCGGGTGGCTACACACTGCTGGCGGCCGCACTGTGCGAAGTGGTGATGACCGCGATGTTCCTGATCGTAATCCTCGGCGCGACGGACAAACGTGCGCCGGCCGGCCTCGCCCCGATTGCCATCGGCTTGTGTCTGACCCTGATCCACCTGATCAGCATTCCGGTAACCAACACCTCGGTCAATCCTGCCCGCAGCACCGGCGTCGCCCTGTTCGCCGGCGGCTGGGCCATCGAGCAATTGTGGCTGTTCTGGATCGCTCCGATTGCGGGTGCGGTGCTGGGTGCCCTCATCTACCGTTTCATTGGTAGTGAAAAAGCCTGAGACAGGTTGGTCGACAACCAGCCCGGGTGCCTGCCCGGGCTTTTGTTTTCTGGATTGAATCTTTCCGCCTCATCCCCATCTAAGCCCTGCGTGCATAAGCACGGACACTTTCTGGAAGGCAGGTAAGACAATGTTCAACTGGCTCAAGACTTCGATCCTGATGGCGGGCATCGTGGCCTTGTTCGGCATGGTCGGGATGCTGATCGGCGGCGAACGCGGCATGCTTCTGGCCCTGCTCTTCGGCGGGGGCATGAACATCTTTTCCTACTGGTTCTCGGACAAGATGGTGCTGCGCATGTACAACGCGCAGGAGGTTGATGAAGCGAACTCGCCCTATCTGTACAACATGATCCGCGATCTGGCGCGGCGGGCACAGCTGCCGATGCCGCGCGTCTACATCATCGACGAGGCGCAGCCGAATGCCTTTGCCACCGGCCGCAATCCCGAGCATGCCGCTGTCGCAGCCACCACGGGGATTCTGCAGATGCTCACCGAACGCGAACTGCGCGGTGTGATGGCACACGAGCTGGCACACGTGAAACATCGCGACATCCTGTTGTCGACGATCTCGGCCACCATGGCCGGCGCGATCTCGGCGCTGGCGAACTTTGCAATGTTCTTTGGCGGACGTGACGAAAATGGCCGCCCTGCCAACCCGATTGCGAGCATTGCCGTGGCACTGCTCGCCCCGCTGGCCGCGAGCCTGATCCAGATGGCGATCTCGCGAGCCCGCGAGTATGAAGCCGATGCCGGCGGTGCGCGGATCAGCGGGGATCCGGATGCCCTCGCGGATGCCTTGCAGAAGATCGACTATTACGCACGCGGGATTCCCATGCCGAGCGCTGAAGCGCATCCGGAAACGGGTCAGATGATGATCATGAATCCGCTCGCTGGCGGTGGCTTGGCCGGGCTGTTTTCAACCCACCCGCCGACGGAAGAACGCATCCGGCTATTGCGTGCCATGGCATGCTGAGCCCTCGATCACGCCTTTGGTGGCAAGGGCGTGACCGGTTTCGGTGGGCAAGCTAGCTTGCCCACTCGAGCAGCCGCCCGGCGATCTTGTTCAAAGCCAGCACCTCGTGCACACCGCCACGCTGGATCGCCGCACGCGGCATGCCGAAGACCACGCAGCTCTCTTCCGATTCCGCAACCGTCATGGAACCGGCATCGAACATTTCCTTCATGCCCAGCGCACCATCATCCCCCATGCCGGTCATGAGGACCCCGATGGCATTCCGCCCGGCGACCTTTGCGACCGAACCAAACAGACAGTCCACCGAGGGTTTGTGACGATTGATGACCGGGCCGTCGATGACTTCAACGCAATACCCGCCCCCCTCTTTTTTCAGACGCATCTGCTTGCCGGATTCCGCCAGCAAGGCCAGGCCACGTTCCACCCGCTGCCCGTTCTGCGCTTCACGCAGCTCTAGCTGCAGATCCTGATTCAGCCGTTCTGCAAATCTTTTCGAGAACCCGACCGGCATATGCTGGACGATCACGATCCCCGGCATGTCCGCCGGCAACGCTGTCAGCACCGTTTCCAGCGCCTGGGTACCCCCTGTTGAAGCGCCCAGCGCAATCAGCCGCCCGTCACCGACGCCAGCCAGTCGCGGCGCCTTAACAACCGGCGGCGCAAGCGGACGCTGGACGCTGCTGGCGATCTGGCGCAAGCGGGACAGATTGGTCATGGCGGCCGCGCGCACGGCCGCCACGATGCTATCACTCTCGTCACCGAAAAACTGCGTGACGCCCGATTTCGGCTTGGAGATCAGGCTCACCGCGCCCGCCGCCAGGGCATCCACACCGGCCTGTGCGCCGTTGCCGACCAGGGTGGAGCAGATCACCACCGGCGTGGGTCGCTCGGCCATGATCTTCTTGAGGAAAGTGATGCCATCCATGCGCGGCATCTGGATGTCCAGCACCATCACGTCCGGCCATTCCTGAGCCATTTTCTCCATGGCCTGGATCGGGTCTACCGCTGTCCCCATCACGCGGATCCCGGGCTGCTGCGCCAGGATCTGCTTGGCTGCCTCACGCACGAGGATGGAATCATCGATGATGAGAACACTGACGGGTTTGCTGTGCATGGGCTCCGGCATCCTTGAATCAGTTGGTCTCGAATACAGGCGTCACAGAGTCAGTGCTCCGAGGTTCGGGCTCCTCGCCGACCGTCGGCAGACGGATCTCGAAACGACTGCCTGCGCCACGGGTGCTATGCACATTGATCTCACCGCCCAACGCGAGCACCGCATCACGCACAACATCCAGCCCCACACCTCGACCGGAATAGTGCGTCGGCATTTCGGCGGTCGTGAAGCCCGGCTCGAACAGCAGCGCGTAGAGTGCTTCGGCATCAGGCCGCGCGCCTGCAGGCAACAATCCCCGTGCAATCGCTACGGCACAGACCTTGTCGCAATCAATCCCGGCGCCATCATCGGCAACCGTGAACACCAGCCAGTCCTCTTCCTCGCGTGCATCCACGCTGAGCATGCCATGCGCCAGCTTGCCAGCCTCGCGACGCTGTGCGGGAGATTCAAGGCCATGATCAATGGCATTGCGCAGCAGATGCATCAAGGCATCGCTCAGCAGATCAGCCACCGGCCTCTCCAGCACGATGTCGCTGCCACTCAGGCGGAGATCCACTTTTTTCCCCAGATCCTGGGCTGCATCGCGCACAACACGATGCAAACGCCGGAACTGTTCCCCGAAGCGGGTACTGCGCAGCCCCTCCACCAACCGTCGGGCCTTCTCCAGCCCCTGGCTGAGTACATCCAGCTCGGTCGTTACAAGATCCCGACCGCATGAAGCCATTTCAGCAACCGTACATTGCAGCACGCCGATATTCGTCAGAAGCGCTTCCAGTTGCTCGGTCGATACGCGAAAGGCATGACCTTCACGTGCCAGCTCCTGCCGGATCTCGTTCTGCCGCTGCAACACGGCAGACACAACCTCTGGCGGAACGAAACCTTCATCCACAAGAATGCTGCCTAATGGTTTGCCCGCGCCTCCTTCGGCACGCTGGACCCGCAAACCGCTGGCCAATTCGGAAGGGGTCAACACCCCGACACGCATGAGCATTTCGCCCGTGTGCAGATCGTCATTCGGCAGGGCATGAATGCGCCCCACATAGCCATCCAGGCGCGCCACGGGGGGAAGGATCTGCAGCGTGCAGCTTTCCCGCACAAAGATGAAAATGTCCTCAATGGTCTGTTTGTCCGAGCGGGTATCAAGCAAGACCTGAAACCGCAGATAGCATAGTTCCGGATCGTATTCGGACAGATCCGGAATCCCTTCGGTATCGACCTGCAGGCTGCAGATCCGCCCCAGTGATGCCAGGTGCCGCATAAAATATGCGGGATCCATACCCTGGCGCAGCACTTCGGGTGCGAACTGCACGTTCAGGCGCCAACACGCATCCGGATCCATGACAGTTCCGTCCGCAGCAGCGGGCTTGTCGGCAGTTCTTGCGCTCAGGTCTTCGCCATCCAGATAGGGCACCAGCAAGCCGATCAGACGTGCCCTGTCCGCCTCGGCAAAATCCGGGCTGACGGGGGTTTCCAGACAACTCAGCCGGACCAGGAAGCGCAAATGATCACAGCATGCCAGCAGCACTGAAACCAGTTCCGCATCTGCATACAGCACTCCGTCGCGCAAACGCACCAGAACGCTTTCGGTAATGTGTGCAAACCATTCGACTTCACTTTGCTGTACCACCGCAGCATTGCCCTTGATGGTGTGCACCGCACGGAACACGGCATCCAATCCGGAGCGATCCGCCGGTTTGCATTCCAGCGCCAGCAACTGCAATTCCAGCCCATCAAGCTGGGTCGTGCAGTCCGCCACGAAAAGAGCCTGTGCTTCATCCATACCGGTATCCATGCAAATCCCCAGATTGCGTCGTTTCAGGCAGACATCAATGGCGCAGGCGCACGCAATAAGGCATCAAGCTGATAAAAGGCCACCATCTCGTTGACGGCCGGGCTGGGATTCGCGAACTCCAGACGCGTCAGCGAACGCGACGCTTCGCGACGCAAGGTCAACAGCAACTGGATGCCCGCGGTATCGATGTGGTGCACGCCGGAAAGATCCACCTGAACCTTGTCTCCACTCCGAGCCGCTTCAAGCAGGCGTGGAGCAAACTCGCCGACCTGATGCACCGTGAATTCTTCGGGAACGGTCAGGGATTGAACTGACATCATTTCCTCTCCTTGGTTGATCTTCTTGCCCTCTGATCGTGTGCGCAGGCACACTTGATCGTCTTCTTATTACGGCTCAGGCAGACAAGACTTGCGAGCCAGAAACGTCCCTTTTCCCTTGTGGACAGCTCGATCTGATCCAGCTCAATTCATGCCGAAAGAATCTCAGGAAGAACCGCCCAAGCGCTTTGCCGAAGTCCTCGCCAACGGACTGGAACAGTTATGCTGTGGCGATCTGCTGGCCAAGGGGCAGAGCGATTTCCAGAATTGGGAGGTCTGGGAGACGCCCGCACTGGGCCGTCTCTACCGGCTGGATGGACGCAGCATGGCCAGCGTGCGTGACAGTTTCCTGTGCCACGAGCCGCTGGTGCATATTGCCGGGCTGGCCCACGGTGAACCGCGCCGGGCACTCATTCTGGGTGGTGGCGACGGCGCCTCGGCGGCCGAACTGCTCAAGTACCCGGGCATGCAGGAAATCGTGATTGCCGAACTCGATCCGGCCGTCGTGCAGATCACACGCGCCTTTCTGCCAGCCTTGCACGAAGGTGCACTGGACAACCCGAAAGTCGCGCTGAAAATCGGTGATGCGGCCGCATACGTACGCGATTGGCAGCCCAATAACGGCCATTTTGATCTGATCATTTTCGATCTCACCGATCCGGATACCGCCGCCGCGCCACTCTTTACCGCCGACTTCTTCCGGTCTTGCCGGCTCCTGCTCAGCCCGCGGGGCGCACTGAGTCTGCATCTGGGCTCACCACTGTGGCAGCGCGAGCAGATCAGGGCGCTGCTCGCCCGCCTGCGCGAAGTCTTCGTCCGGGTAACGCCGCTCTTCCCGACAATTCCGCTGTATGGCGGCCTGTGGAGCATGGCGGTCGCCTCCGATGCGCTAGTTCCCGACGCCATCCCGCATGCCACGCTGGCAACACGGATATCAGACCTGTCCAGCACACCGCTACGCCTGATCGACGCGAGCCAGTATCATGCGCTGCTCGCCTGCCCGCCCTGGCTGGAAGACTTGCGTCAGGGCTTTTGAAAACATGTCACGCACCATCCCGATCATTCCGCGAACGGCCGTCCTCACGCCCCATGCTCCGGCGCTCACCGCGCCGCCGCCGCTGTCGCTGTACATCCACTACCCGTGGTGCGTGCGCAAATGTCCGTATTGCGACTTCAACTCGCACAGCGTGAAGGAAGCCGGCATTCCCGAACTGGCCTACATCGACACCCTGATTGCCGATCTGGAAGCCGCCCTGCCACGTGTATGGGGCCGGCGCGTGCACAGCATCTTCATGGGTGGTGGCACGCCCAGCCTGCTCTCGCCGGAAGGGCTGGATCGTTTGCTAGCGACCGTACGCACCCTGCTGCCACTGGAGCCCGGTTGCGAGATCACCCTGGAAGCCAATCCCGGCACCGTCGACACGGCGCGTTTTGCGGCTTTCCACGCCGCGGGCGTGACGCGCGTGAGTGTGGGCATCCAGAGCTTCAATGAAGGCCACCTGAAGGCGTTGGGGCGCATTCACGACCGTGCCCAGGCGATCCGCGCGCTGGAGGCTGCCGCCACGCACTTCACGACCTGGAATGCCGATCTGATGTATGCCCTGCCCGGCCAGACCCTGGCCGAAGCCCAGGCCGATCTGGAACAGGTGCTGGGCTTCGCGCCGCCACACCTCTCCTGCTACCACCTCACGCTGGAACCCAACACCCTGTTCCACCGCGACCCGCCGAGCTTGCCGGACGACGAGACCTCGGCGGACATGCAGGACATGATCGAAGCCCGTCTGGCCGCAGCGGGCTACAGTCACTACGAAACCTCGGCCTTCGCCCGGCAAGGCCACAAATGCCGCCACAACCTGAATTACTGGCGCTTCGGCGATTATCTCGGCATCGGCGCCAGCGCGCACGGCAAGCTCTCTGATCATCTGGGCGTGCATCGCCAGATGCGTCACAAGCATCCGAACACCTATCTGGAACAAGGTGCCGCAGGAGACTTCATCCAGGAACAGCACACCGTGGGAGCCGGCGAGCTGCCCTTTGAATTCATGATGAACGCACTACGATTGACCGAAGGGGTGCCGCGCTCGCTGTTTCAGGAACGCACCGGTCTGCCGCTCGAGGTGATCGAAAACCAGCTCATCGCCGCTCGCCAGCGCGGCCTGCTGGAAATCACCGACACCCTGATGCGCCCAACCGAACTCGGCCGGCGCTTTCTCAACGATCTGCTGGAGATTTTTCTGACGCAGTGAACTGGCCAACCGTGGCACAGTCCTGCGGAAGCGACATCCACCCTGCGAAGCAGGATAATGACGGCGAGACCTCGCTCCCGCAAAATCCATTCGCGGTCACTGACCGCGTTGACCCAACCTGACCATGACCGATTCCATCCACGACAACAGCAACACCGAATTCGGCAGCTTCAGCACACGTGACTATCGCCCGGCAGACGCGCCGGCGCTGGCCGACGTCTATCGCGCAGCAATCCGTGAAACCGGGCGCGAGGCTTACACCGCCGAGCAATGCGCGGCCTGGGCGGCGAGCGCCGACGATACGGCTGCCTGGGCACAACGCCTGCAGGACAACTGGGTGCGTGTAGCGGTGGATGAAGACGAAGAGATCATCGGCTTCGGCGGCATCGTGATGCCCGGCCATATCGATCTGCTGTTCACCGCCCCCGAAGCCAATCGTCAGGGCGTTGCCAGTCTGATTCTTGAAGACCTGCTGGAGCTCGCCGCCGCGATGGGGGCGAAAAGAATCACCACGGATGCCAGTAACCTGTCAAAACCCTTTTTCGAGAAGCATGGTTTCAAGCTGGTGGAAAGCGCCGAACATTGCCGCTGCGGCCAGAGCCTGACCTGCCACCGGCTGGTAAAGGGCTAGGCTCGGAAATCGGCAGGATCATCGCCGCGCCACAACCATCCACAGGTCGCGCGCGTTTTGCCCCACGCCTACTGACGCCGTGTCCAGGTGTCAGTGCGTTTGCCGTCCCGGGTCGTATATTCGTCGCGGATTGTATCGGGGCCGAGCACTGTAAGCCGGTTCTGAGTGCGCCATTTGGTCGACGGCAACACAAAGCTGACGGAAAGTGTCTTGCCATCCCAACTCATTTCCGGGATATCGAACCACTCATCCGCCTGCACATCACGACCATACAGGCACACTTGCTTGCCCTTCGCGCGGATCGAATAGCGCACCTGCCATTCAGCAACCTCCCAGTTGCCGACAAAGCGCGAATCAAACTTCTGGCCCGGATCAAAACAAGCCGGAGCCGGCATCGGCGCAGCAAGACCCAGACTGGCATTCAATGCCAGCACGGCGGTTGTGGTGACCGCCAGCAAAAGCGTGCGAAACATGCATTCCCCTTTGGTGGGCACGGGCCTTAAGCCCCAATCGATTGATCTTACCGCGAATCCCGTAATGCGCTCCCGCCTCAACCCCTTCACCTGCAAGTCATGCAGCCAGAAGCCCGTTAAAGGCCCAGGGCGAAGGGAGACAGGCATTCAAGCCTGCAGCTTCGCAATCAACCCATCGAGCTGATCCAGGCTGGAAAATTCGATGGTGAGGCTACCCGCCCCTTTCTTGTTGGCCTTGATCGCGACCACGGCACCAAGCTTGTCGGCCAGTTCGTCCTGCAGGCGAACGACATCGCGATCTGCCGCGGGCTTGGCCTTGAGGCTGGTTTCCTTGGGCTTGAGCTGGCTATTGACCAGCCTCTCGGTATCGCGCACCGACAGGCGCTTGGCAACGACCTGATTCGCGGCAAGGATCTGGTCTGCGGGCGCCAGGGCGAGCAGGCTGCGGGCGTGGCCCATCTCGATATCGCCAGCCATCAGCAGCTCCTGCACGGGCTTGGGCAGGTGGAGCAGGCGCAGCAGGTTGCTGGTGGCCGGGCGCGAGCGGCCGACGGCGTCGGCGGCTTGCTGGTGGGTCATGCCGAATTCGTCGATCAGGCGCTGGATGCCGGTGGCTTCTTCGAGCGGGTTGAGGTCTTCGCGCTGGATGTTTTCGATCAGCGACATGGCCAGCGCGGCTTCATCCGGAATCTCGCGGATGATCACCGGTACTTCGGTCAGCTCGGCGATCTGCGCAGCGCGCCAACGGCGCTCACCGGCGATGATTTCGTGGCGGCCACCGGCGATGGGGCGCACGGTGATCGGCTGCATCAGGCCCTGGGCGCGGATCGAGGCGGCCAGCTCTTCGAGCGAGCCGGCATCCATGCGCGTACGCGGCTGGTACTTGCCGGGCTGCAGGTCGCCAACGGGCAAGGTGGTGAGGTTGCCGGTGTCAGAGGGCAGCGCATCGCCGCCGAGGAGCGCTTCAAGGCCGCGGCCGAGGCCTTTCATCTTGGGTGGAGTCATTTTTCGATCAATCGCTTGTAAGTTGCTCAATTAAAATACTTGCGTAGTGCATGAAAGCTCCCATGTGCACTACTGCAATCCATTCACGCTTTCCATCCTTGTGACCACATTCAAGTTTTAGGCCTCCCAATCCATTACCAAAGGATTTGAGATCTTCACCAAACCGAAACTTTAGGTAATCTTTTTTGCGGTGCTTGAACTGTTTGGTTACTGCTGATTCGGCAATTTCCATTGTTTTGGCAATAGAAATTTCTTCTGCACTTCCTAACTCGGTCGAATGTTCCTGAACCCATTGCTCAAGAAGATCAAAATCGTTAGCCCCACTATCTACTTTTGCCGCCTCTAGTTCGCTTTCCAAGTCCTCAACAAACTCAATACTGGTGGCGTGAACAATCTTGTTCGTAGCTTCGCGAAAACTCAGTTCAAGAGGTGGAAGTTTTATTGGATGTATAAAACCCACACAACCCAGCTCAGCACTTTCGTTTGCAAGAAACGCATCCCCCGCCCTTCTTAATGAAGCGGCAATCAGCAAACTCTCATTTGCAATGACAGCCGGGCCTTGCTCATCCGTAAGTAAATGCCAGCTTATTGGTAAATCTGGCCGACCTGCTTTTCTCGCTTTCACAGCCAACAATGCAGAACACAATTGGAACTGGTGTCTGTGCAGATCAGCCACCGCGCCTAGTAAAAACTTAGCTTTGTCGGCTTCACTTCGGCGCATATAGCGCCTCAGATGGACTTGATCCGCTCGATCATCTCGGCGGCAAAGGAAAGGTAGGCTTGCGAGCCCTTGGCTTGCTTGTCGAAGACCACGCCGGGCAGGCCATGGCTGGGCGCTTCGGCCAGACGCACGTTGCGCGGGATGATGGCCTTGAAGACCTTGTCGCCGAAGTGCGCTTCGAGCTGTGCTGAAACCTGCTGGGAAAGCGTGCTGCGCGGGTCGAACATGACGCGCAGCAGACCGATGATTTTCAGATCGCGATTGAGCTTGGCATGCACCTGCTTGATGGTGTTGACGAGGTCGGACAAGCCTTCGAGTGCGTAGTACTCGCACTGCATCGGGATGATCACACCGTGAGCCCCACAGAGGCCGTTCAGGGTGAGCATGGAGAGGCTAGGCGGGCAATCGATGAGGATGAAGTCGTACTCGGCATCGACGAGCGCCAGCGCGTCTTTAAGGCGCTTCTCGCGGTTGTCGATCTGCACGAGGTCGATCTCCGCACCGGCCAGTTCGCGATTGGCCGCGAGCACATCGTAGCCACCGGCTTCGGAGCGGGCACGCGCCTCGGCGACACTGGTCTGCCCGATCAGCACCTGATACACCGTCGCCGGCACCGCGCGCTTGTCCACACCGGAGCCCATGGTGGCATTGCCCTGCGGATCGAGATCGACGAGCAGCACGCGCTGTTCATGCGCAGCCAGCGCAGCGGCGAGATTGACGGTAGTGGTGGTCTTGCCTACACCACCCTTCTGGTTTGCAACGGCAAAGATGCGGGCCATGGGTCAGTTCCGGGAAATGAACAGGAGATGTCGTTCGGCATCGACGCCGGGCACATGCAGCCGGCGCGATTCGCGCAATTGGATGCCCGCAGGCAGGGCGTCGAGTTCGTCCTGGGGATACACGCCCTTCATGGCGATCCAGTGCCCGCCCGGAGCCAGTAAATGTCCGGTAAGGGTGACGAAGTCGTGAAGACTGGCAAACGCCCGGGAACTCACTGCCGGATACAACTCGGCCGGTTTGAAGTTCTCGACGCGGGTGTTATGGACGGAGAGATTGGCGAGCTTGAGCTCAGCCTTGGCCTGCAGCAGGAAACTGGCCTTCTTGCCGACGGTTTCGACCAGTGCCACTTCGCAATCCGGCCGGCAGATCGCCAGCGGAATACCGGGCAGGCCGCCGCCACTGCCAATATCGGCCACGCGACTCACGTCCGCCACATGCGGCAGGATGGAGAGTGAATCGAGCAGGTGCAGGTCAATCATGGCCGCCTCATCACGGATCGCGGTGAGGTTGTAGACCTTGTTCCACTTCATCAGCAACGCGCCATAGGCGAGCAGGCGCTGCTGGGTAACTTCGTCAAGATCAAGGCCCAGCGCGGCGATCCCGGCAGCAAGGCGTTGCGCGGTGCTCATGCCTTGTCTCCCCGCGCAACACGCGCCAGCAACTCACGCTTCTTCAGATGGATCATGAGCAGCGAAATCGCCGCCGGCGTAATGCCCTGAATGCGCGAGGCCTGACCGAGGGTTTCGGGCTTATGCTGCTTGAGCTTCTGCTGCACTTCCTTGGACAAACCGCTAACCGCGCTGTAGTCGATATCGCCCGGAAGCACGGTGTTTTCCTGGGTTGAGGCACGCAGAATATCGTCTTGCTGACGCTCGATATACCCCTGATATTTTGCAGAAATCTCAATCTGTTCAATAACTTGCGGATCCATTTCAGGATCCTGCGGAGCACTCGACAAGCTCATCAAGGCCGCGTAAGTCATGTTCGGCCGACGCAACAGGTCGAAGAACCGGTACTCACGCTCCAGCTCCTGGCCAAACACCGCCTGGGCTTCGCCAGCCACCAGCTTGTGCGGCACGGCCCAGGTCGCACGCAGGCGTGCGGATTCGCGCTCAATGGCTTCGCGCTTTTCACTGAAGGCGGCCCAGCGCCGCTCGTCGATCAGTCCCAGCGCCCTGCCTTGTTCGGTCAGACGTAGATCGGCGTTGTCTTCACGCAGACTCAGACGATATTCGGCACGCGAGGTAAACATCCGGTAAGGCTCAGCCACGCCACGCGTGATCAGATCATCAACCATCACGCCCAGATAACTCTCACTTCGCGCGGGGCACCAAGCCGGCTTGCCCTGGGCCATCAAGGCCGCATTCACACCCGCCAGCAGGCCTTGGGCAGCCGCTTCTTCATAGCCCGTTGTGCCATTGATCTGACCGGCAAAGAACAGCCCTGCAATCGTCTTGGTCTCGAAGCTGCTTTTGAGATTACGCGGGTCGAAGTAATCGTATTCGATGGCGTAACCGGGACGCAGGATATGCGCGTTTTCCAAACCCACCATGCTGCGCACCACCGCCAGCTGCACATCGAAGGGCAAGGACGTGGAAATCCCGTTGGGATAGATTTCGTGGGTGGTCAAACCTTCCGGTTCAAGGAAGATATTGTGGCTGTCCTTGTCCGCAAAGCGATGGATCTTGTCTTCAATCGACGGGCAGTAACGTGGCCCGACACCCTCGATCACGCCGGTATACATCGGCGAACGATCCAGATTGGCGCGGATGATGTCGTGGGTACGCGAATTGGTCCGGATTACCCAGCACGGCATCTGCTTGGGATGCTGTGCCGGATTGCCAAGAAAGGAAAACACCGGCAGTGGATCATCACTGTGCTGCTGCTGCATGACCGAAAAATCGATGGTTTTGCCATCCAGGCGCGGCGGCGTTCCGGTTTTCAGGCGGCCAATCGGCAGGGCCAATTCACGCAGGCGATGCGACAAAGAGATGGCAGGAGGATCTCCTGCCCGCCCGCCCGGATAATGTTGCAGACCAACGTGGATCAGGCCGTTCAGAAAGGTTCCGGCAGTCAGTACGACCGTAGGTGCTTCAAAGCGCAAACCTATCGTGGTGACTACACCGGTCACGCGATCGCCAGCAACCGTGATGTCATCTACGGCTTGCTGGAAAAGCGTCAGATTGGGCTGATTTTCAAGACGACGACGGATCGCCGCCTTGTACAAAATACGGTCGGCCTGAGCGCGTGTGGCACGCACAGCAGGCCCCTTTGAAGCATTCAGGATACGGAACTGGATACCACCTTCGTCCGTGGCTTCTGCCATTGCGCCACCGAGGGCATCCACTTCTTTGACCAGATGGCCTTTGCCAATCCCGCCAATGGAAGGATTGCAACTCATCTGCCCCAAGGTTTCGATGTTGTGGCTCAACAGCAGGGTTTTTGCACCGGCACGGGCAGCAGCCAGGGCGGCTTCAGTCCCCGCATGACCACCACCAACAACAATGACATCGAAGCGTTCGGGATGCAGCATTGGAAACAATGAATGTGAAAGGGCTCGCAATGATACACCGGAGCCTTCTTGCGGCCTAGTGGATAGCTCTGTGGATAAACTGTGAACTGCGCTGTATAAATCAAAACAACCCATTCGGCCGCTTTGATACAGATGATGTTCCACGTGGAACATCACCTTAATGCGAGAAGATATCCCAGGCCAGTTTGATGGCCAACACGGAAACAACGGTCAGCAACAACCAGCGGATGAATGCATTCCCGTGCCGTACAGCCATCCAGGTTCCCACTTGAGCACCGGCGATATTGGCACAAGCCATTGCCAAACCAACCTGCCACAGCACCCCGTCATGAGAAAGAAAAAACACCAGTGCTGCAAGATTGGTAGCGAAATTCACCAGTTTGGCACTCGCAGAAGCATGCAACATATCCATGCCAAACAAACGCACAAATCCGAAGATCAGGAAACTCCCGGTACCAGGACCAAAAAACCCATCATAAAAACCAAGACCAAACCCGAGAAGTACAGCAAGCAAACGTGGCCAGGTCCATTCTCGTCGCTGGACAACACGCCGACCAAACTCCGGTTTGAACCAAGTATAAACCCCTACCACTACCAGCAAGACAAGCACCATGGGCTTGAGTGCATGGTTTGGCAAGAAAGAAACCACCGCCGCACCACTTGCTGCACCAATCAGCGCGGCCAAGCTGGCAGGCAAGGCCAGACGATAAGAGATGGAAACTTTGCGTGAGTACTGCCAGGCAGAACTCGCCGTGCCGGCAATACTGGAGATTTTATTGGTACCAAAAAGGATGGGGATTCCAACGGATGGAAATACCGCTAACAACAACGGGAGCTGTACCAAACCTCCGCCCCCTACAACCGCATCAATCAGGCCCGCCAGAAAAGCGCCGGCCAATAAGAGTAACCACTCCATGTTAACTGTGTTCCACGTGAAACATTACTTCGAAGAAACGGCATTCTTTTCAGTCCACAAAGCTTTCGCAAGGGCTTTCCAGATGTCACTTCCATGAATCAATTCACCTACTTCAGCCCCCTCTTCCATAGTGCGAAGCATGAGGGCAATCAAGCCAAACAAACGCTGTTTGCTTCGTCCCGTGACATCCTCCGGATCAAGATGTCCAAAACTATCCATTCCGTGAAAAGACAAGGCCTCTCGCGCCAAAGCCCGCATCCGTGTCTCGTCAGTCCAGTCAATGCCAAGTGCGACCAGCATCCGGGCAATCTCGGCCGAAATCATTGCTGCATCGGCATGCTGATTCTCAAATTCAGACATCCTGTTCTCCTACTTGCCAATACAGAAACGCGAGAAAATCACTCCCAGCAAATCATCAGCACAAAATTCACCGGTGATGGTATTGACTGCTTCTTGAGCCAACCGTAATTCCTCTGCCAACAAATCCAGCTGAACCGCTCGTTCCAGCGCCAGCGTTACATGCATATCCGCTTCACGCAAAGCTTCCAGATGACGCTCACGGGCCAGATAAATATCCTCGTCGTGAGCTTCCCAGCCAGCTATTTCAAGCAAGGCACTCCGCAACAGATCAAGGCCAGCTCCACTCTGGGCTGATAACCAGATTCCTATCCCACCCTCCAATACCTCACGGCGGGCAAGGCTTCCATCCAGATCGATCTTGTTGAAAACCCAGATCACCGGCACGCCCTGTGGCAAACGTGCATCGATGGCATGATCTGCTGCAGTGATCCCGCTCGCTGCATCGACCATACGGACCACTACATCCGCTTTGCCAATCTCGCTCCAGGTCCGTTCGATTCCGATTTTCTCGACAATATCCTCAGTCTCGCGCAGACCTGCAGTATCGATAATGTGTAGTGGAATCCCCTCGATCTGGATTGCTTCCTTCAAGACATCGCGCGTCGTACCAGCTACCGCTGTCACAATGGCACGGTCTTCTCCCGAAAGCTGATTGAGCAAACTGGATTTTCCGACATTGGGCTGCCCAGCCAGTACCACTTGCAAACCCCGTCGCAACAAACTGCCTTGCTTGGCACGCTGCAAGATCACTTTCAATTCAGCCTGTAACGCTTCCAGGCGCGGAATGGCGCGCGCTGCCTGCAGAAAATCAACGTCTTCTTCGGGAAAATCAAGCGTTGCTTCGACCAGCATGCGCAGGTCAACCAGCTTATCCCGCCATGTATGAATCTGCTCCGAGAAGCGTCCAGACAAGGAACGCAAAGCCGAACGGGCCGCCGCCGTGGTTGATGCATCGATGAGGTCCGCAACCCCTTCAGCCTGGGCCAGATCGAGTCGGTCGTTCAGGAAAGCACGACGGGTAAATTCACCTGGTTCGGCAAGCCGCGCCCCCAATTCCAGACAGCGGGTCAACAGCATCTGCATCACTACCGGTCCACCATGACCTTGTAGTTCGATGACGTCTTCGCCGGTATAGGAATGCGGCCCAGGAAAATACAGCAGTAAGCCCTGATCAATCGGCTGCTGAGTTATGTCGAGGAAATTCGCCAGGGTGGCGATGCGGGATTTGGGAGGACGCCCGGTAATGGCTTGAGCAAACCCGGCGAGGTTCGGGCCGGACACCCGAACCACACCAATGCCGCCGCGTCCGGGAGCGGTCGCGACGGCAGCGATTACATCAGTTGGCAGGCTTGGCGCCACCACGTTCAATCATCCGGTTAATGTACCATTGCTGTGCTATCGACAAAGCGTTGTTAAGCACCCAGTACAGCACCAGACCTGATGGGAACCACAGGAACATGAAGGTGAACATCACCGGCATAAGCAGCATCACCTTGGCCTGAACCGGATCAGCCGGTGTCGGGTTGAGGCGGGTCTGGATCAGCATGGTTGCGCCCATGATCAACGGCAGGATGAAATACGGATCCTTTACCGACAGATCAGTAATCCAGAACATCCAGGGAGCCTGGCGCATTTCCACTACGCCCAGTAATACCCAGTACAACGCAATGAATACGGGCATCTGGATCAGGATGGGCAAACAGCCTCCCATCGGATTGACCTTCTCAGTTTTGTACAGCTCCATCATTGCCTGATTGAGCTTCATCTTGTCGTCTTTATAACGATCCTGCAGCTGCTTCATCCGTGGCATTAAGGTCTTCATCTTGGCCATGGATTTGTAGCTGGCAGCCGACAAGGGGAAGAACGCCGCCTTGATCAGAAGCGTAACCAGAATGATGGCCCAGCCCCAGTTGCCAACAAATCCATGGATTGTTGAAAGCAGCCAGAACAGTGGTACCGCAATGATCGTTACCCAACCGTAATCGACCACCAGATTGAATCCGGGAGCGAGTGCCTTGAGCTTGTTTTGTTCCTGAGGACCCACATACAAGGGTACATCCAGGGTGGCCTTCTGCCCTGCTGCCACAGCCACAGGCAACTTCACTCCGGCACCGAATATGCCTTCTGAAATCTTGTGGGTGAAAAACTCATGCTGCTCGCCAACCTTCGGCAGATAGGCACTGACAAAGAAATGCTGAACCATTGCAATCCAGCCATCCTTGGCAGTACTCACATACTTGGCTTCATTGCTGGCGATCTTCTTGAACTCGATCTTCTGGAATTTTCCAGCATCGGTATACACAGCCGGACCTGTAAATGAACTAACTCCACCAAACATGCCGGCACTATGCTCGGTCGGTTTGTCATCGCGAGCCAGCTGGAAATATGCCGTCGTATTCAATGCCGCTGTTCCGGCATTATTGACTTCGTAAGCAATATCAATCACATACGAATCACGATGGAAAGTCAGGACTTTGGTAACCGCAACACCATTCACCACAGGCGCCTGCAAGCGCAATTGGAGGCTGTCTTCACCATCCTTCAGGGAATATTCGCCACCCTTCAGATCGAAGAGCGTCTTGTGATTCGGCAATCCATCACTGGTAAAGCCACTATTGGCCACATAAAAATGATCGCCTTGATCTTGCAGAACAACAAAATTCTTGGCCTGGTTTTCGTCGGCCTTGTCCGATGAAAAAATCGATTTCAACAAAGTCGGCCAGCTACGCTGGTCATTGCTGATCTTGTGCTGGGTCAGTTCAACCCGGATGATGTCACCGCCTTGTGCCGACACCGTTGCAATCATCGTATCGGTCTTGACCACGGCACGAGGAACGTCTGAATAAGGCGAAACCTTGCCATCCGTCACCCCAGGTACCGGAGCAACACCAGCACTCGCTGTCGCAGAAGCACTGGACGACATCGGTGCCGGAACGGCACCACCTGGATTGCTAGTTGTCGCAGACTGTGCGGCAACCGGTACTTGCTTAGGCGCGTTATAGGCCGTCCACTTTTCCCACAGCATGATCACCGAAAAGGCGAACACGACCATGAGGAGAATGCGCTTGAAATCCATCTGCATAATGAGGACTCGAAAGGGGATGAGGGGTTGAAAACTTCAAGGAACCGGATCGTGGCCACCATCACACCATGGGTGACAGCGCAACACACGCCAGCAGGCTAGTCTAAAGCCTTTCAGCAAGCCATGCTTGCGCAAAGCTTCGATTGCGTAGGCTGAACAACTCGGGTCAAAACGACAGCGATTACCCAGCCATGGACTTACAGCATAACGATAGGCTTGCAACAGCCAGATCAGCAAAGTTTTCATCGCGGCAATCTTCGCAAAACCTGCTGCATGTCTGCACGAAGTTCGGCACGACTGGCCAGCGCCACGGGCGCATGCACACGCAAGATCAGATCATGGCAGGGCAATGTTGCCCGCACATGGCGAAACAGATCCCGCGCGATGCGCTTGATGAAATTGCGTTGTACCGCTTGGCGTGCAAGCTTTTTGGCCACAACAACCCCGAGACGAGCGGTAATACCCGTCTCTGAAGGGCGATAGTGAAGGACAAAAAAACGCCCTTTTATGACCTTTCTGAAAGCAAAAACGGATGAATATTCATCCGTTTTGCGCAAGCGATATGCAGGTCGAAATGACCGCGAGATATCAGGCGAATCCATCTTGTCCGGCGCATGCCGCACCGTAAAAGAACCCGCTGAAACTGCGCTCAGACGGCCAGGCGATGGCGGCCTTTGGCGCGGCGCGCGTTAATCACCTTGCGACCACCCTTAGTAGCCATGCGAACCAGAAAGCCGTGTGTGCGCTTGCGGCGGACAACGGAAGGTTGATACGTGCGTTTCATGATCTATCCCTAAAGCAATAAATGCGGCGAACTCGCGATTAGATCGGTTATGCGCCTGATTGTCAAGACAAAACTTATTCCCAGCGTTTTCCAGCCTGTGGATAAATATGTCCTGAAAAGGTAGAATCCACAGCAACGACGGATTCTCCTCGAGCAAGACAAGAAGGAGACAAGTCCCAATCCCCCATGCACTTTTTCCGGGAGCACTGTACCGCAGTGCTTGCGGTCGCTTCTTGTTAACCCGGCACTTGCTAACTGCTTGTGCAACAAAAGAATATACCGAAAAACGTGAGTCACGCCTTCTGGACTGCCTGCCTGGCCCGACTGGAAAATGAACTGCCTGCCCAGCAGTTCAACACCTGGATTCGTGCACTTGAAGTTGCCGAAGCTGGTGCTGGTGAAGGGATAAAGCTATTTGCTCCAAACCGGTTTGTACTGCAATGGGTCCGCGAACGCTATCAACGTCGCCTGGAAGAACTTGCCGAGGAATTCTTCGGTGTGGTCACCCCTTTGAGTCTGGAACTGGGAAGTTCGCAAAAAAAACCTACAAACAACATCCAGAACCCGAATTCCCGGCCCAGTGTCCCCAGCCCTGCCAAAACCTCCGTTACGGCACCTGCCCAGACTCATGCAGAAGTACCGGCCATCATTACCAACAGCAACTCAAGCTACGAAAAGACCCGTCTCAACCCGTCTTTCACTTTTGACACGCTGGTAACCGGTCGTGCCAATGATCTGGCCCGGGCCGCAGCCATCTCCGTTGCAAGCAATCCCGGCTCTTCTTACAACCCGCTCTTTGTGTATGGCGGAGTAGGCCTTGGCAAGACCCACTTGATTCATGCGATTGGTAATGAAGTCCTGCGCCATAACCCGAAAGCCGTGGTGCGGTATGTACACGTTGAAGACTACTTTGCCGATGTGCTGCGGGCCTACCAGCAGAAAAGTTTTGACCAGTTCCAGCGCTACTACCGTTCGCTGGACTTGCTTCTTATCGACGATATCCAGTTCCTGGGCGTCGGCAACAAGGAACGCACGCGTGACGAGTTCTTCCACGCCTTCAATGCACTGACCGAAGCCAAGAAACAGATCGTGATCACCTGCGATACCTATCCAAAAGATATCCAGGGTCTTGAAGATCGGCTGATCTCCCGCTTCGACTGGGGTTTGACGGTCCAGATCGAACCGCCGGAACTCGAAATGCGCATGGCCATTCTCAAGAAGAAGGCCGAATTCGACAACATTCCCTTGCCGGATGACGTCACCTTCCTGATTGCCAAAAACCTGCGTTCCAATGTCCGTGAGCTTGAAGGTGCACTCAAGAAAGTCGTTGCCTACGCCCGCTTCCATGGCCGTGAAATCACACTGGAAGTCGCACGTGACGCCCTGCGTGACCTGCTTGCCGCGCACAACCGTCAGATCACCTTTGAATTGATCCAGAAGACCGTAGCGGACTTCTACAAGATCAAGCTGGCCGAACTGCTCTCCAAGAAGCGTACGCGCAATATCGCCCGTCCACGCCAGGTTGCCATGTATCTGTCCAAAGAACTCACCCCCTCCTCATTGCCTGCCATTGGCGATGCGTTTGGGGGGCGTGATCACACAACCGTGCTGCATGCATGCCGCACAATTACGGAAATGCGCCTTTCAGACCAGCAACTCAATCACGATCTGCACGTACTGAGTCAGACTCTGCGGGGATAAGGAATGCACGATTAGGCTGTGGACAAACGAGGTAATGGCGCTTGAGAAAATGTGGAGAAGTCACTCTCAAGGCAGGACTGCGAAAACCCTCCACAATTGCACACAAAGTTATCAGGGTGGTTTCCAACAGCTTGATCAACATGGTTAACAAGCTGTTTTAAAACAGTTTTTTACGGTTATCCACAGAAATCGTCTCGCTATATTAGTATTAAGAGTTTATATAAATGCTTTTGTTAACAACAACACCTGACATGTGCCCAAGGAAGGAATCAACCTCGTATTGACCATGTTTTCTGGGTCATGAACACATCTCCATACTCGATGCTTTGAGCATGATTTCAAAAGCGGGGGCTTTCAAACCTGCTGCTTAATTTTTGATCGACAGCTCATGGATCAGAATTTGTGAAGATGGCAATGCAAGCTTGGGTTGTGGACAAAACGGGGAATGGCACTTGAGAAAATGTGGGCAAGTCCTGCTGAACACAGAAGTATCAAAACGCTCCACAATTGCACACAATGTTGTCAGGGTGGTTTCCAACAGCTTCATCAACATAGTTAACGATTTGTTTTTAAAAGATTTTTAGCGGTTATCCACAGAAATCAGCTCGCTATATTAGTATTAGGAGGTTTATATAAATGCTTCTGTTAACAACAACACGTGATGCCCTGTTGGCACCCCTGCAATCCGTTTCAGGGATTGTCGAGAAGCGTCATACCCTGCCAATCCTGTCCAACGTGCTGATCGAAAAACACGGTGACGCGCTGACCCTGCTCGCAACCGATATCGAAATCCAGATCACCACGCACCAGATCGCTCAAGGTGGGGACGATGCCTCGATCACGGTTGCTGCTCGCAAGCTGCAGGACATTCTGCGGGCTCTGCCAGACGGCGAGGTCAGTCTGGTTCTGGATGACAAGCGTCTGACCCTGAAAGCAGGCAAAAGCCGTTATGCGCTGCAAACCCTGCCGGCGGCTGACTATCCCCGCATGCAGCTCAACAGCGGCGAAAGCCTCACGGTAAGGCTGTCCCAGAAAGACTTCCGCCGCCAACTGGCACAAGTGGCCTACGCCATGGCTGCGCAGGATATCCGCTACTACCTGAACGGCCTGCTGATGCAGGTGCAGGGCAATGAACTGCGCATGGTCGCAACCGATGGCCACCGCTTGGCCATGTCGACCAATGTCCTTGAAGATGAATTTGCCAAGACCGAAGTCATCCTGCCGCGCAAGACCGTGCTGGAACTCACCCGCCAGCTTGCAGACACGGAAGATCCGGTCGAGATCGTGATTACCGGCAATCAAGCTTGCTTCCGTTTCGGTCCGATCGAACTGATCACCAAACTCATCGACGGAAAGTTCCCGGATTACGAGCGCGTCATTCCTCAGGGAAATCCGAAGCTGGTGACGGCGCATCGTGCCGGTTTGCTGTCTGCCTTGCAGCGTGCGGCGATCCTCACCAACGAAAAATTCCGTGGTCTGCGCATCGTGCTCGAACCGGGCAGCGTCAAGATCATCAGCTCCAACGCCGAACAGGAAGAAGCGCTCGAAGAACTGGAAGTGAATTACGCCGGGGATCCGCTCGAACTGGGTTTCAACGTGACCTACCTGCTCGATGTGCTCAACAATGTGGCGACCGATACCGTTGAAATCCATCTCAACGAACCGATGTCTTCAGCCTTGTTCACCCTGCCTGGCAACGAACAGTTCAAGGCCGTTGTGATGCCCATGCGGATTTGAACCTGGATGAAATTTTTTTCAAAAGCCTTCCTTGCCTGGATGTGTGTGATGATTCTGGTTGCCTGCAGCAGCCAGAATCAGCGCCCTGAAATTCAGCAAGAGGTTCGAAGCGTCATCGGCAAGGATCAGCTTCAAGGGCAAATCGTTGGCAATATCGCGGCCAACAGCAGGTTTGCCAAGTTGCAGATCGGCATGAGCCGTGTGGATGTTGAACGCCTCATTGGCGCCCCCACCGATATTGGCGTACAAACTTCAGGAACCGCCTGGGTGCCCTACTACTTCGGTGCTGACAACTGGCGAACCGAAAATTACTACAAGGGTGAAGGCCGGTTGGTATTCGATACCAACAGTCGCCTCGTACTCATCGATGTCAGTGAAAACGCCCGGAAATAGGCCGTCTTCAGACAGTACTGGCCAACCTGCATAAAATCAGATTTTAAAAAGTGACAACCATGTCCGATCAGCAAAACCCGCAAGAACCGCTTTACGACGAAGACAGCATCCAGCAACTCGAAGGCCTTGAAGCCGTACGCAAACGGCCGGGCATGTACATCGGTGACACCTCCGATGGCACCGGTCTGCACCACATGGTTTTCGAAGTCGTGGATAACGCCATTGACGAAGCACTGGCGGGGCATTGCGACGACATCGTCGTCACCATCCATACCGACAACTCCATCTCGGTAACCGATAATGGCCGTGGCATACCGGTCGGGATCAAGTTCGATGACAAGCATGAGCCCAAACGCTCTGCTGCTGAAATCATCATGTGCTCCCTGCATGCGGGCGGAAAATTCAACCAGAACAGCTACAAGGTCTCTGGTGGTCTGCACGGCGTAGGTGTCACCTGCGTCAACGCACTGTCCAAGTTTCTGCGTCTGACCATCCGCCGTGATGGCAAAAAGCACTTCATCGAATTCAATCAAGGCATGGTGGTCGATCGCATCACCGAAATCCGTGAAGGTGTTGAAGTCTCGCCGCTCAAGGTTCTCGGTAACACCGAAAAGCGCGGCACCGAAGTGCATTTCCTGGCTGACGAAGAAATCTTCGGCACCATCGAATGGAACTACGATATTTTGGCCAAGCGCCTGCGCGAACTCTCCTTCCTCAACAACGGCGTGCGGATCCGTCTGCTCGACCAGCGTAACGGCAAGGAAGAGGATTTCGCCTTCGCCGGTGGGGTCAAGGGCTTCGTCGAATACATCAATCGCGCCAAGACCATCCTGCACCCCAGCGTGTTCTACGCGACCGGCACGACCCGGATCACGACCGGCAACGTTCACGATATCGAACTCACGGTTGAAGTCGCCATGCAATGGAACGACTCCTACCAGGAACAGGTGCTGTGCTTCACCAACAACATCCCGCAATCCGACGGTGGAACCCACTTGACCGGCCTGCGTGCGGCGATGACCCGCATCATCAACAAGTACATCGAAGAAAACGAGATTGCCAAGAAAGCCAAGGTCGACATCGCTGGTGACGACATGCGCGAAGGTCTGGCTTGCGTGCTCTCGGTCAAGATGCCGGATCCCAAGTTCGCCTCGCAGACCAAGATGAAGCTGGTTTCCAGCGAAGCCCGGCCGGCCGTTGAAGAAGTCGTGGCCGCCAAGCTTGGTGAATACCTGCTCGAAAATCCCATTGATGCCAAGACCATTTGCGGCAAGATCGTCGAAGCTGCCCGCGCCCGCGAAGCGGCCCGCAAAGCCCGCGAAATGACGCGTCGCAAAGGCGTGCTCGACGGCATCGGCCTGCCCGGCAAACTCGCCGACTGCCAGGAAAAAGATCCTGCCCTGTGCGAAATCTACATCGTCGAAGGGGACTCCGCCGGCGGCTCTGCCAAGCAAGGTCGCGACCGCAAATTTCAGGCCATCCTGCCGCTACGCGGCAAGGTACTCAACGTCGAGCGTGCCCGTTTCGACAAGCTGATCTCCTCCGAACAGATCGTCACCCTGATCACCGCACTCGGCACCGGCATCGGCAAGGACGACTACAAGCCCGAAAAACTCCGCTACCACCGCATCATCATCATGACCGATGCGGACGTTGACGGCGCCCACATCCGCACCCTGCTGCTCACCTTCTTCTATCGCCAGATGCCCGAGCTCGTCGAAGGCGGCCACATCTACATCGCCCAGCCGCCGCTCTACAAAATCAAGCACGGCCGCACCGAGATGTACATCAAGGACGACAACGAACTCTCCGCCCACCTCCTCAAGCTCGGGCTGGACGGTGCATCGCTGCTGCCGCGCACGGGTGCAAACCCCATCGAAGGCGTCCCGCTCGAAGAAATGGCCCGCAGCTACCTGCTCGCCGAAGCCGTCATCAATCGCCTCACCAGTTGGATCGACCCCGACGTGCTGCACGCCATCCTTGCCCAGGACATCGAATTGTCACTGGCCGACGAAGCTGCCGCGAAGGATTCTGCCCAGCGTCTCCAGGCTGTCATCCCGCCGGTCATCCAGGTCAGTGCCTACTACAACGAAATCCACGAAGGCTGGCACCTTGCCCTCGAACGCATGCACCACGGCAACATCAAGCGTACCGAAATCGACCCGGCCTTCATCGCCTCCGGCGATTACCCCACCATCCGCCGCGCCAGCCAGCTGCTCAGCGGTCTGCTCGGGGAAGGTGCCACCATGCGCCGCAATGACAAGAGCCTGCCGGTCAGCACATTCGCCGAAGCCATTACCTGGATGCTCGCGGAAGTCGAACGCGGCCTCTCCAAGCAGCGTTACAAAGGGCTGGGCGAAATGAACCCCGAACAGCTCTGGGAAACCACCATGGACCCTGCCGTGCGCCGTCTGCTGAAAGTCAAAATCGACGATGCCATCACCGCCGACGAGATTTTCACCACACTCATGGGTGATCAGGTTGAACCGCGTCGGGACTTCATCGAGCGCAATGCGCTGAATGCACGCAACATCGACGTTTGATGATGTCGGGTGACACGGAAAGTGAAATCCGTGCCAAGTAAGTGAAAAATTACTGCCACGGATAGTGAAAAGATCCCACGAAAAAGAGGCCTTATGGCCTCTTTTGCTTTGTGGTTAAACACATCCTAGTTATGGGTAATTTAGGCGCTTTCTTAAGGACACAGCTTCCTGTGCTCCAAGAGCCGAGTAGAAGTTAATTAGAGCGATTAACAGAGCAGCGGATGCAAAAAAGATACCTGTCCATGCTTGCTGTTTCACTGTTTTGATAACCAGATTCTTCAGCCCATCTTGTTCTATTGCTTCGCAAATTGCTTCAGCCTCTGAAGCGTTGAAGCCCGTCAGTTTCATCACATCTACTCTGCTGGTTGTGCATTGCACCTGATCGAATGACCAGCCTTCGAAAGGTGCCTTAACCGTTTTAGCGTCTGTCTTGAACCAAACCGCCGTTTCGCGCATTCGCAACAAAGCATTTTTTGATGAGGTTAGTTGCTCTGCCCCAACGATAAAGAGTGTCGCCAAGAAGACGATCCCTAACCGCCCACGAATGAAGTACTTTGGTGGCTTCAGCACAATCTCTGAAGACGCGACATCGATCCAGCGCCTAGCTTTGTGGATACTTCTCATCCCGACCTGTTTTTCCTTCTTCCATTCAGAAAACTTGTGTAAATCAGAGATATTTTCTGCTTTTACGCCATAAATTAACTGAAATTTCTCCAAATCCAGGCTTTCCCGGAGGAGGGCGTTCAGGATTGGGTCATGAAGTTCTGTCCTACCGGTTACTAGCCTCCAAAATCGGTCGAGTAAGCAAAAAAACGAACCAGCTCGCCACCAAAATAAGCCGACGACACAAAGACCGCCGAATGCGGTAGCAACCCATGAAAACAGTGGGCTTTGAACGACCGTTGTGAGTGATTGCAAGTTGCTGCCTCCATGAAATTGAACGATGGTTGGTATCAAGCGGCAGTACGACGAGCAATGTGCCCGTCGTACTGCTGATGCTTCGGAAGATCAGAGAATCTTGCAATCAGCCCCGCACTCGGCCTGTGCAAGCAGGTTGTCGTTCCACTTACTGTCCGCGTGGGTCCGCAGGTAAGGCGCCTTGCCCGCCTCGCGAACCACACCTATATAAGCGCGCTTTCCCGTCTGCTGATCCACGGTGTAGAACGCCTCGGTCTTGGATTCGATACGTTGGATGGCGGCTTCTCGAGTCAGCCGCCACTTGTTCACGGTGTGGCCAATATGGGTGATGTGCTCGTGTGCGCTCTGGCGGTTGGGCTTGGTTACACAGTTAACTTCAAACTCTTTCATGATTATCTCCAAAAGTTTTGCATCAACAAGGATGATGCGTAAATAAATAGTAGTTGCATGATCCGGAGAACGCAAGCACAATTTCGCATCAACCGGATTGGTGCAATGAAATTCACTCTTAAGAATCTTGTCGAAGTCCAGGCAGGCCACCCGTTTCGCGGCAGCGTGCCGGTCGTAGACGACGGCAACGCCTACGCATTGCAGATGCGGGATATCAGCCCGACTGGTGAAGTTGCGTGGGACGGCCTCACCCGCACGGCTGTGGAAGTAACCAAACCCGTACAATGGCTTGAACCGGGTGACGTGGTGTTCGTCGCTCGAGGTGGTCGCAACTACGCTGTGTGCCTTAAGGAAGTACCCAAGCCCACGGTCTGCTCGCAGTACTTCTTTCTCTTGCGTATCAAGTCACCCACCCTGCTTTCAGAGTTCCTGAGCTGGCAGATCAATCGCCTGCCTGCCCAGCGCTACTTCGCCAGCAACGCAGAGGGAACGGACCAGCTGAGTATCCGCAGGCCCATTCTTGAAGCTATGCAAATTGCTGTACCACCCCTCGAATCACAGCAGTTGATCGTTGCGCTCAATGACGCTGCTGTCGCTGAAGCCCGCCAACTCCATGCTTTGATCCGCAATCGGCAGAGCCAGCTCGATGCGCTCGCGCTTTCGCTCTTCTCGAACGAATCTGAATTGACCTGACACCATGACGACAGCCACTCCCATTCAGCAAGACTCCATCAACGCCGCCGTCTGGGCTGCTTGCGATACGTTCCGAGGTACCGTGGACCCGAGCATCTACAAGGACTATGTCCTCACGATGCTCTTCCTCAAGTACATCTCGGATGTCTGGCAAGACCACTACGACCGCTACAAGGTCGAGCACGGCGACCACCCTGAACTCATTGAGGAATTACTCAAGAACGAGCGCTTTGTTTTGCCCCGTAGTGCAAGCTTTTACGCGCTGCATAAAGCCAGGCACCAGCCAGGCAACGGCGAGCGCATCGATAAAGCCTTGCACGCCATCGAAGAAGCCAACATCACCAAGCTGCGCGATGTGTTCCAGGACATCAGCTTCAACTCCACCAAGCTCGGCGACGAATCGCAGAAGAACGACATCCTCCGCCATCTGCTCGAAGACTTCGCTAAGCCCGAACTGAACCTGCGCGAGAGCCGCGTTGGTACGTTAGACGTCATCGGCAACGCCTACGAATTCCTCATCAAAAACTTCGCTTCCACCAGTGGCAAGAAGGCTGGCGAGTTCTACACCCCGCCAGAAGTTTCGCAACTCATGGCGCGGCTCATGGACCCGCAGGAAGGCGAAGAGATCAGTGACCCCACCTGTGGTTCAGGCTCGCTGCTCATGAAATGCGGCCAACTCATCCGCGCACGCACGGGCAGCCGCAAGTACGCCCTCTACGGGCAGGAAGCCATCGGCAGCACTTGGGCGCTGGCCAAGATGAACATGTTCCTGCATGCCGAGGACAACCACCGCATCGAGTGGGGAGACACCCTGCGTAACCCCAAGCTGCTTGATGCCAATGGCCAGCTCCGGCATTTCGACATTGTCGTTGCCAATCCACCGTTCTCGCTCGAAAAGTGGGGGCACGAGGCCGCCGCCAAAGACCCCTTCTTCCGCTATCGTCGTGGCGTTCCTCCGCGCACCAAAGCCGACTACGCCTTCATCCTTCACATGGTCGAAACCATGAAACCCGGCACAGGCCGCATGGCTGTCGTCGTGCCGCATGGCGTGCTGTTCCGCGGTGCGGCAGAAGGCAAAATCCGTCAGAAACTGATCGAAGAAAATCTGCTCGACGTGGTCATTGGCCTGCCTGAAAAGCTCTTTTACGGTACCGGCATTCCCGCGGCCGTCCTCGTGCTGCGCAAGAAGAAGGCCGACGACAAAGTGCTTTTCATCGATGCCAGCCGTGCGTACCAGGATGGTAAGAACCAGAACATCCTGCGCACGCAGGATCTCGATCGCATCGAGCAAACCGTGCGTGCCCGCAAGAGCGTGGACAAATATGCCTACCTTGCGAGCCCGAAGGAGATCGCAGAGAACGACTTCAACCTCAACATCCCGCGCTATGTCGATACCTTTGAGGAAACCGAAGCCATCGATCTGAAAGCCGTGCGCGAAGAGCGGTCCAAGCTAAAAGCTGAGCTCGCTGTGCTTGAAGAGAAGATGGCGGGCTATCTCAAGGAGCTGGGTTATGAGTGAAGCCGGTCCTCTGTTGCACGAAGAGCCAAAGTCTGTGCAACGACATTTCATCAAAGCCACAATTCAAACGCAGATGCCCGTAACGGCAGTGAAGAAGCGCAAAAGGGGCAAGGATGTTGCCTAAGGGGTGGATGTCCAAGCTGTTGAGCGATTGCGTCAAATTCGTATCCGGGGGGACGCCAAGCAAGGAGCGGGAGGACTACTGGAATGGCGACTTTCCTTGGGTGACCGTCAAAGACATGAAATCGCTTTGGCTGACAGACTCGGGGCTCAAGCTCACTTCGGCAGGCAAGGCAGCCGCAGCAGTAGTTCCCGCTGAGTCCGTTTTGGTATTGACCCGAGGAATGGCTTTGCTCAAAGACCTTCCGGTGGCCGTATCCAAACGAGAGCTGTCATTCAATCAGGACATCAAAGCCTTGCTGCCCGTTAAAGGGATCAATGCGGAGTTCTTGGCATTCCAGCTATTGGGTCGCAAAAGCGAGATCCTTGAATTGGTCGATAAAGCAGGGCATGGAACCGGACGGCTCGATACAGACCAACTTAAACAGTTTCCTGTAAGCGTTCCGCCATGTGCAGAGCAGAAAGCCATAGCGGAAGCGCTTTGTGTTTGGGATACGGCAATTACTACCGCCGAAAAGCTTCTTGCTAACAGCCGGAAGCAAAAGCAAGCGTTGATGCAAACGTTACTGTTGGATAGTCGCGCCCAACATGAACGATTGTCGCTGTCTGATATTTCTGAGCGTGTTCAACGTACGAGTGATAGCGTCGAGCATCCCATTCTGATGATTTCTTCGGGGTCTGGCTTTGTTCGCCAGGATGAAAAATACAGTCGCTTCATGGCTGGTAAGAGTCTGAACGACTACATTCTGCTTAAGCGCGGTGAGTTTGCTTACAACAAGGGCAACTCGAAGTCGTATGAGTTTGGCTGCGTGTTTCCTCTAGAAGCGTACGAGCAAGGTTTAGTGCCTCATGTTTACGTATGCTTCAAGCTTGATGGGCGCTGTGATCCGGATTTCTTCAAGTATCTCTTCGAGGCTGATTACCTTCATGACCAACTGGGTGCCATGGTCAACACGGGGGTCAGAAACAATGGGCTGTTGAACGTCCGGCCGGCGGATTTCATGAGTGTTAAGGTGCCCTTGCCCCCGATGGAGCGCCAGCGTTACATAGCTAAAGTGTTAGGTACAGCATCGGAGGAAATTCGGCTGTTACAAGTAGATCTAGAGAATCTGCGTACTCAGAAACGCGCCCTCATGGCCGACCTGCTCACTGGCAAGCGGCGGGTCAAACTTCCGCCAAGGGCTGCTCATGAGCCTGCGTGAGCAAGCCGCCCCCGGTAAATTCGGGTTTCAATTTCATCCGACTTGCGCTAAAGTGGCTGCAACACAACCGCCACGCCTCTGCTTCTGCAAGCGCAACCTTGGCGGTTTTTCTTTTGTGGGGGGCGCCTGATGGTTGCTCCCCCACTTCCCGCCTACGCCAAGCCCGCATTGGCGTTTCCCGACCAGCTTGCGTTTCTGCAAGCGCGCGGAATGCAGATTGCCGATCTGCCCGCTGCCGAGCAGCGGCTCGCAAACATCAGCTATTACCGCCTCAGCGCCTACTGGTACCCATTCAGGCAACGGGATGTGGCGGGCAAAGTCACCAGCCAGTTCATGGCCGCAACGAGCTTCGATACGGTGATCGAACTGTATGAGTTCGACCGCAAGCTCCGGCTTCTGGTCATGGACGCGCTTGAACGGATCGAGGTGGCGGTGCGAACCTGCGTGACGCATCAACTAGGTATGGCCTATGGTGCGTTCGGACATGAGAATCCGGCCAACTTTCATCCCCAGTTCGATCATGGAGCCTGGCTACAGAAGCTCCGCAACGAAACGGCGCAGTCAAGCGACGCCTTCGTTGCTCACTTTCAGACTCATTACAGCGGCTACCCGGCTTTACCAATCTGGATGAGTACGGAGCTGATCAGTATGGGCTCCCTGTCCCGTCTTTACAAAGGGATGCTGAGCCCGGACAAGCAAGCCGTCGCAGATGCCTTCAACCTGCACCCCAAGCGCTTGCAGGATTGGCTGCACGTGCTGACATACATCCGCAATGTGTGCGCGCACCACAGTCGCTTGTGGAACCGTGAGCTATCGATCCGTCCGCAGGCAATGAATGAACCCGAATGGAATGCGCCACGGTTGCCTCGGCGGGACAGGGTGTTCTGCATCTTGCTGATGCTGCGCTATCTGCTCGCGCAGTCAGGAAACGGCGTGGTCTGGCGCGACGCCTGCAATGCCTTGCTGCTGCCGATTGCTGCGACGCCCCGCTGGCGGACGGCGATGGGAATGCCTGCCAACTGGCAACAACACCCTCATTGGATTTAAGACGATGAGCAATCTGCCCCAAACCCGCGAGCAGTACAGTACCCATCTACCGGCGCTGCACTTGCTGATTAATCTGGGCTGGCACTTCCTGTCAGTAGCCGAAACATTGGAGCTACGTGGCAGTACGCGCGAGGTGATCCTGAAGCCTCGCCTGATCGAGGTGCTGCAGACGCGGCGCTTCGACTACAAGGGCGAGCGCTATCCACTCTCGCCCGGCGGCATCGACCAGATCGTGCGGCAGGTGCAGACGCTGAATCTTGTCGAAGGGCTATTGCCAGCCAACGAGCGGCTCTATCAGATGCTCACGCTGGGTGTGACCATTACCGAGTTCATGCCTGACGGTAAGAAGCATCAGCCGACCATTGCGTTGGTGGACTGGCAAGACGTGACAGCCAACCGTTGGGACGTAACCGAGGAGCTGGAGGTACTTTCCACTCATGGCACGCATCACCGCGTGCCCGATGTGGTGTGCTACCTGAACGGCTTGCCATTGGTTGTGATCGAGGCCAAGCGGCCGGATGCCAGTCATGTCGGGCAGGCCACGGTGGAGGAAGGCATCAGTCAGCAGCTGCGCAACCAGCGGCATGATGAGATTCCCCAGCTCTTTGCCTACGCGCAATTGCTGTTCGCAGTAAGCCACACCGAAGGGCGCTATGGCACCACTGGCACAGCGCTGAAGTTTTGGGCGCGCTGGCGCGAAGAGCAGTTCACGGATGCGCAATTGAGCGAGTGGAAAAATCAGGCGCTCAAGTCGGAGGTTCAGGCCACCTTGCTGGCGGGCAAACCTGCGAAGCTGCAGGCCTACTTCCAGCAGCACTGGAAGCAAACCCTGTTGCCCACCGATCAGGATCGTCTGCTGGCGGCACTGCTGCAGCCCGGTCGCCTGCTGGAATTCCTGCGCCTGTTCGTGCTGTTCGACCGCAAGGTGGGCAAGGTGGTGGCGCGCTACCAGCAGTTTTTCGGTATCCGTGCGCTGCTTGCGCGTACTGCAGAGCGCAAGCCGGATGGCTCGCGAGAGGGGGGTGTGGTGTGGCACACCACGGGCTCGGGCAAGAGTTTCACCATGGTGTTCCTGACCAAGGCGCTGGTGCTGCACGAAGCGACTCAGGCTTGCCGCGTGCTGGTGGTGACAGATCGGCTGGATCTGGAGGATCAGCTCGCGCGCAACTTCATAAACAGCGGGGCTTTCGGCTCAGCGATTGCGACGAAGAAGGAAGGCGAAAAGGCCAAGGTCAGCTCGGGTCGCGAACTGGCACGCCGCATCGGGCAAGGCAATGAACGCATCATCTTTACGCTGATCCACAAGTTCGCTACTGCTTCCAAATTGCCCGAGTGCCACAACGCGTCGAGTGATCTGATCGTGTTGGTAGACGAAGGGCATCGTAGCCATGGCGGCGAAACGCACGAGCGCATGCGCAAAGCCTTGCCACGCGCGGCCTATGTGGCGTTCACCGGTACACCGCTGTTGAAGAAGGAGAAGACGGCCAACAAGTTTGGCCCCATCGTGCATGCCTACACGATGCAGCGAGCCGTGGAAGACGGTACCGTCGCGCCGCTGCTCTATGAGGAGCGCGTGCCCGCGCTGACCATCAATGAAGAAGCAGTGAACAGCTGGTTCGATAAGATTACGGCAGGCCTGTCATCCGAGCAGGCGGCAGACCTTAAGCGCAAGTTCGCCAGCAAGCGGGCGGTATATGGAGCCGCCAACCGCCTTGAGTTGATTGCCTGGGACATCGCCCAACACTTCAACGAGAACATCAAGAAACTGACGCTTGGCCTCAAGGGCCAGGTGGCGACCGATTGCAAGCTCGATGCGATTCGTTACAAGCAGTATCTGGACGATACGGGCCTTGTCACGAGCGCCATCGTGATGTCTGCACCTGACAGCCGCGAAGGCAATACGACCGTCGACGAGAGCAAGTTGCCTGAGGTGCAGAAGTGGTGGAACGCCAATGTCGGCAAGAACCAGGACACCTACGAGAGGGATGTGCTGACGGATTTTGGCAGCGATGACAGTCCTGACCTGTTGATCGTGGTTGATCGCTTGCTGACGGGTTTTGACGAGCCACGCAACACGGTGCTCTACATCGACAAGCCGCTGAAGGAGCACAACCTCATCCAGGCTATCGCGCGGGTGAATCGCCTGCACGAAGCGAAGCGCTACGGCGTGCTGGTGGACTATCGCGGCATTCTCAAGGAGCTGGATACCGCCGTGAAGGCCTATCAGGATCTGGAGGCGCGTACGCAGGGTGGCTACGAACTCGCGGATATCGAAGGGCTCTACCAGCAGTTCAGCACGGAATACAAGCGCCTCCCCGGACTGCATGACACTTTGTGGGCCACTTTTGCGGAAGTGAAGAACCGGCAGGATCTGGAGCAATACCGTCAGGTATTGATGCCCCGCTATGCCGAAGACGAGGAAGGCCAGACCTATGATACACGGCAGAAAATACGCGACGACTTCTATGCGGCCCTGACAGCCTTCGGCCTTTGCCTGCAGACGGCGCTGTCTTCGCGCAGCTTCTTTGAAGACCACAGTTTCTCCGAACAGGACGTGCACACCTACAAGGAGTCGCTACGCTTCTTCACCAGCCTGCGCACGATTGCGCGGCAGGATGCACTGGAGACTGTCGATTACAGCGTTTACGAAGACCAGATTCGTCGCATGGTGGACAAGCAGGTGATCGGGCAGGAAGTGCGCGAGCCGGTGGGCGTCTACCTCGTACACAAACTCGGCACCGGTGATGAGCCCGAGAACTGGAGCGAAGAAAAAACGCGCAACGAGACGGACATGATCCGCACGCGCTTGAAGAAGACCATCGAGCAGGAACTCGCGGACGATCCCTACGCACAGAAAGTCTTTGCCGAGTTGTTGAAGCAGGCGATTGCCGAAGCAGAAGCGATGTTCGACCACCCGCTCAAGCAGTACGCCCTGTTCAAGAAATTCGAGGAACAGGTTGAAAACCGGGAGCTCGACGGCGTGCCGGATGCTTTTGGTGACAATGCGCACGCACGAGCGTATTTCGGCATCTGCCGCATGGCGATGGGTGAAGAGGATTTCGCGAAGGCTGATGCCGGGACTCTGGTGAGCGAATCGCTCAGCATCGATCAGATCGTGCGCGATGCCGTAGCCGAAAATTCACTCAACCCGCAGAACATCGAAACTGCGATCCGCAAAGCTTTGCTGCCGCGCCTGTTCACCAGCTTGGGTCTGGACCGGGCCCGCGAAGTGATTGAACAGGTGATCCAGGTGGCGCGTGTCGGGCTCGCGCGAGGAAATTTCTGAGTGAAGCGCTTGATACATTACGGCGAGGAAAAGATCGCATTCACGATCAACTTCCTGCCACGCCCGCAACGGCGAGTGACGATCAACGTCATGCCCGATGGTGATATCCGTGTCGACGCGCCAGAGGACACCGAGCCACTCAAAGTGGTTTCAGCTGTGCACAAGCGTGTTCGCTGGATCTGGCAGCAACTTCATGGCCAGAGCGAGCGAAAGCGCCATGTGTTGCCGCGCGAATATGTCAGTGGTGAGTGTCATTACTACCTCGGTCGCCGCCATGTTCTGAAAGTGACGATTTCATCGACCGCCGAGCCGGGCGTAAAGCTCCTGCGTGGCAAGCTGGTTGTGACAGCCAGAAAGCGCGATGCCAGTCAGATCCGTGATCTGCTGGAGGCCTGGTATCGCGAACGTGCCAGCGAAGTCTTCGCACGCCGGATCGCCGATTGCATCAGTCGCATCCACTGGATCAAGACCGAACCCTCGTTTCGTCTGCTCAGGATGCGAACGCAGTGGGGAAGCTGCTCTCCTCAGGGTGAGCTGGTGCTCAACCCTTTGCTGGTCAAGGCGCCACGCACCTGTATCGATTATGTAATCGTTCACGAGCTATGCCATCTACGAGAGCACAACCACAGCGTTGAGTATTATCGGCTGCTGTCAGCCGCCATACCAGACTGGCAAGCCCGGAAGCAGGAACTGGACGACATGGCAGAGCGCATGTTGAACCGATGAAGCAAATCATCTTGACGATGGAGTGACGCACGAATGAGCGACATCAAGCTGTTTCGATTCTCGGACAATAGTGCCACTGAACTGGCTGGCAAGTCCGCTGCTATCGAGCGTACCCTGCAGCGCCTGATCGAATCGCAGATGGAGATCTTCCTCGGTGTTCGCTGCCTGGCCACCGAGTACAGCACGGGTGCCAAGCATCGCGGGCGAATCGATTCGCTGGGGCTCGACGAGAACGGCTGCCCGGTGATCATCGAGTACAAGCGCCACAGCAACGAGAACGTGATCAACCAGGGCTTGTTCTATCTGGATTGGCTGCTTGACCACAAGGCGGACTTCCGCTTTCTGGTGATGGACAAGCTGGGCAAGGACGAGGCAGACAAGATCGAGTGGAGCGGTACGCGTCTGTTGTGTATTGCAGCAGACTTCACGCGCTACGACGAGCACGCCGTAGCGCAGATCAATCGCAACATCGAGCTGATCCGCTACAAGCTTTTTGGTGAGGATTTGCTGTTACTCGAACTGGTGAATGGTGCGAGCGCTGCCAGCACGCAAGTGGTGTCTGAGGCCGATGAGCCGGCATCCGAGAAACCCGCCAAGACGCCTGCCGCCTCTACGCTGGCCATGAAGACGCACGCCGATCAGATCGCGACGGCTTCGCCCGAACTGCTGGTGCTTTTCGAGCAGACGCGCAGCTTCATCCTTGCGCAAGGCGATGACATCATCGAGAAACCGTTGAAGCTCTACGTGGCATTTCGCCGCCTGAAGAACTTTGTTTGCATGTCGCTGATCTCGAAGCAGGATCCGCATGTGTTCCTGACGCTGAAACTGGATCCGGCAAGCGTTGCGCTGGAACAAGGCTTCTCGCGCGATGTGAGCAAGATTGGTCACTGGGGAACCGGCGATCTGGAGCTGACCCTGCGTACGCCCGCCGACTTCGAGAAGGCCAAGGCTTTGATTGAGCGGGCGTACCAGGAAAACTGACCACGCCTAGCGATGTGCTGCTGGAGTGGTGTGCCCTGCCTCGGTAAGACAGCAAGCTCATCAGCGCGGTCCATTACACGGGCGTGTGCCCGTGTGTGTGGAGGCAAGGTTGAGATCGAATCCGACGGATTTCGCTATTGCGGCAGGTGTCGGGAATAGCCCGGCGAGTACATCTTCAGTTTCGACTGGGTGACAAGGTTGGGTCGCAAGCTGAGCTGAAATCTACTGGGATATCTGCAGCAACAATAAACGATTGAAATATCTGTGGTTTACGCGTTCAGGAAGGCTTCAAAGTGATGGCGTTGTCAATGCCCAAGCATTGACAACAAGTTATTGATTTTATTGAAAAAGTTGACGTTTTTGGAAGTTGGCTCTAGTCTGCCGTTACCAAGCAATTTTCTGGTTCTACAGCGTGAGCCCGTTCGCAACTCTTCTTCGTTCGCTCAGAACGCAAAAAGGCGTTCGCCAGGTCGATCTTGCCGAGAAACTCGGGTACGAGCAGACCTATATCTCGGCTTTGGAGGTCGACAAGAAAGGACCTCCGCCGCCGGAATTCATTGAGCGGTTTGTCAGCGCTTATCACCTTTCGGAACAAGACAGACGCGATCTACTCGACGCTGCCGACGCTTCTGAGCGCAAGTTGGTTATCCGTGAAGACGTGCCGGCAGAGGTCTATCTGCTGTTGAGGGACTTGCGGGAGAAGCTGCCTCATCTGTGCTCGAAGAAGGCCCAAGTATTGAGAGACATCCTGGGCATGGAGCCAACAGCGCGAACGCCGGTTGAAAATTCACAGAGGCGAATTCGCCGCCGCAGAAAAGCGGAGGCCACCATGTAAAACGGGACAGAACCTTTCGGCTTGTCCCGTCTTGTCGGAGCACCTAGAGATACCCCGGTTCGCACCTTCAGTATCGCTACCCCTCCCAGGCTCGTCAAGCCCAAATCCATATTACGTCCTGTTCTTCACTGGTTCTTAGGACCCAGTGCGGGCGTACTTACGCCCAAAAACAGGCTTATCCAGACGCGATAGCGGTACTGGCTGGAGACGGTTTTGTCTTCTTCCGGCACCCGAAGGAGACAAAGCTATGACAGGCCATCTTTGGCAAGGAACGTGGAATGGAAGGTCGCCAGCAGGTGATATCCATGTTCGTTCAAGAACGATTGTTCGTCACACAGGGGGAATCGTTCGAGGCAAGTTCCCAAGCCGCAAAAACGGTCGGATGGTGCATCACGAAGGCTTGCTTGAACTTGATGCGATCTATCTTTTCGAGACATCCCCTCGCGTGGTGCGATACCGCGAGCAGCCCGAGCGGGTTCAGTACGCCGATGGCGAAAAACTGAGGAGATACACCCCCGACTTCGAGGTTGGGCTCAATACCGGGGAGGTATTTCTGGTCGAGGTGAAACCTCGCAGGAGTCTGGTTGAGCCTACGGTTGCTCATACCCTTGCGAAGGTACGTGAGCACCTCGGTCGGCGTCAGCAGCGGTTTCTCGTGCTGACTGACGAGCATCTGCGTATCGAACCGCTTCAGTCCAATCTGCGGTGGATTTGCCATCAGGCGCCACGTTTGCATCCAAGTGCAACAGCAATCCATGCCGCTGTCGCACGTCTTCAGGCTGTATTCCCGATCAGTTTGCGTGAAGCAAGTATCGCTTTGGCGCCTATGGGCGCAGATCCCTTCAGCGCGCTGATGGCCGGGGTTCTGACATGCGATCTGAGCGTACCGGTTTCCTTAGAAACCCTTGTTCAACCAGTCGAGGAGAGCGGTCATGAGTGGTTTCGCATTACGCGCGAATCAGACCTTTGACTGGGCTGGTGCGCGCTTCAGGATTGACCGAATCCAGGCCAACGGAGAAGTTGTGCTTGAGCGGATCGACGACGGCTGCCTCCAGATCGTGTCACGCGACAAGCTTTTGACCGAATTCTCTGCTGGGAGGATCCAAGCAAAGGACTACGTGAAGCTTGTGAATCCTCGACGCACGCTGCAGTTTTCAAGGCCTATCCAAGAACTGCCGGCGAGCATATTGGTATATGTCGAACGGCGAATGGCCTACATCAAGGCTCTTCTGGATAAAGGCTCCCCGATGTTCACTAAGGCCTACTGCCAGCCATTGATTCAGCAGGCTGCTGAAGCCATAGGTGATTCGAACCCGCCTTCGATTAGTACGCTCTACCGTTGGTACTTGAGGTATCGATCAACGAATGACGTTCGTTCATTGGTTCCTAGGTACGACCGCCGGGGAAGTCATTCCATTCGGGTGTCCGAAGACGTGCTGGCGTTGCTTTCGCAAGCCACCGAAGAGGCTTTTAAAGCTTCGCCACGAGCTACTGGCGACGATGTGTTCATTCGACTGAAAGGCAAGGTCGATCATGAAAATAGATCGAGGATCGGCGCAGGAGCCTTGCATCTGCCGAGTCGAAGGACGGTGTATCGCCTGCTCAGAAAAATTGAGTTTTATGACCAGGTCGTTCTACGCGAAGGTCGGTCGGCAGCGGACAGACGCTGTCGTATTAATCGCAAAGGCGTCATTACGTACAACATTCTAGAGCGGGTCGAGGCGGACCACACCCCATTGGATCTGTTCCTGATCGATGACAGGACGTGGCTCCCGTTGGGTAAGCCCGTGCTGACGATGTTGATAGATCACTACAGTCGAATGCCAATTGGGTACTACTTGAGTTTTAGTGGCACATCGGCAGCTGCAGTCATGGGCGCGTTTCGACAAGCTGTGTTGCCGAAGACCAGTACACGAGCGGCATTGGAAAACCTGCCGGTGCATCACTCTTGGCCATGCTTTGGTATCCCGTTTGTGCTGGTTGTAGATAACGGGCTCGAATTTCATGGCATCGACCTGGAGAGCGTTGCCTACGATCTCGGGATGAGGATCCAGTATTGCCCAAAGCGTACGCCGCGATTCAAGGGAGTGATTGAGCGTTACCTGAAGACGATCAACTACTTTTTTGCGCATCAACTTCCAGGCACCGCTATGGCGAAGCTGGCAGAGCGTGGGGACTATGACCCTGAAAAGCATGCTCTACTTACCATGGCCGAGTTTCTGCAAATCCTGGAGAAATGGATCCTGGATGTCTATGCGCAGACAATTCACCGCAGCATCAAGGTAACGCCATGGTCGAAATGGCAGGAAGGGCTGATGCGCGTGGAACCGGTCATGCCGGAAAGCGTAGCAAGCTTAAAGCAGCGCATTGGCCTGATTGCCGAACGCAGCGTGAGGCGCGATGGTATCTGGCTGAATAACCTCAATTACACAGGTGAAGAACTCGGCACCATCCTCCGCCGATTCGGCGAGGGTGTGCAGGTTCGGGTGCTCTATGACCCTGAAGATTTGGGCACGATTCAGGTCTGGGCTCCAGATCAACAGGAACCCTTGGAAGTTCTGGCGGCAGACTTTGAGTACGCCAGTGGTCTCAACAAATTCCAGCATGAGCTGATCTGTCAGCAGATCAGAGATAACGGAGCCGCGACGGAAGATCGCAATGCACGGGATCTCGCCAAGTACGAAATCGCGTGCAAAGTAGAAGAGTTGATGGTCAGTCGCAAGCTGAAAAATCGCCGCCGCTCTGCCGTTGCGCGTGGGATTACGAGCGCTAATGCGACGAAGCCCCCTGCCAAAAAGCAGGAGGTTTCAAACCAACCCGTGCCACCTGCTGCGCGGCTAAAAACAAGCAAGGCGCCTGGTAAGCCAGCGGCTCTAATGCCAGCACCACTTCCCTCGTTCCAACTCAAGGCGCGGGGAAGCCAACATGGATAAGTCGAACTACGACGCGCTCCTTCGCTTTGAGGAGGAAAACATCGAGTTTCCGCCTTTTGTCAGAGCGCTCCATGCCATCGAAGACCAGCTCAGGCTGTTCCGCAGCACCGGGATGGCAAAACACCTGCTGGTCCTCGGAGAAAGCGGTACTGGCAAAAGCACCCTGTGCCGATTGCTGGTTCAAAAGTACCCCAGGCTTGTGTTGCCGGAACGTGATGTCGTTTCTGTTCTGTACGTCTGTGTGCCTGCATCGGCCACTATCGCTGCGGTTTCGTCCGAGATTCTGAGGGTTCTGGGGGATCCCGATCCAAACAGTGGGACGGTGCAATCACGGACGCTTCGCATAATCACGCTTTGCCGGGCATGTGGTGTTGAGCTGTTGTTGGTGGATGAGGCGCAGCACATGCACGACCGCGGCAAGCACACCACGCATTATCTGGTTGGCGACTGGATAAAGCGCCTCATTGATGAGCTTGCACTGCCCTCCGTTTTTCTAGGGCTTCCCCGCTTCGAGCGGCTACTTCAAGTCAACGAGCAATTGCGCCGGCGTTTCTCCCGCAGATTGTGGCTTGCCTTGGGGCAGAGCGATGAGACCAGCGTGGAGACCGAATGCCTGCAGCTGTTCATTTCACTTGCGGCGTGTTTGCCGATCCCTTTGTCTTACGGGGAGTACGGGGTTGAGGAGTTTGGACAGCGTCTCTTTTACGCCAGCGACGGACGGGTGGCATACATCAAGAAGTTGCTGCAGTCAGCGCTGGCACGTGCGCTTTCAGATGGGTATGACGAGATAACGCCGCGCGATCTCCAGCAAGCTTTTACACAAGACATCTGGTGGGAGGGCGTAGAGCGACTCAATCCGTTCAGCACCGACTTCTGTTTTCGCCGGCTGGATCGGGCCGGAGAACCTTTTGAGACAGGGGCGGCAATTGCCACGGCTACGCGACGATGAGCGAAAAGCAATTCCACTCGAACGGTATTTGGTCCGACCGGCACGGCAGCATGGTGAGAGCCTGCTCGGCTGGACCCACCGCTTCTATGGAGCAAACGGCTGGGATGTTCATCCGCAGGTGCTGCGCCAGCTCAAGACGGCATATCGCCGCATTTACGGTTCAGATAAGCGCCAGCAAGCACTGGATTTCTTGCGAACGTTTCTTGGCCCTATGGCGCGCCTCGATCCTGCAACATGGGCGACAAAATGGCTGCTTGCGGAAAGTGATGTTGCGAGCAGATGGCTCAGCGAGTGGACGGTCAGAGAAGTGAGCAGGATGCGCTTCTGTCCAGAGTGTCTTCGGCGCTGGTCATTTCATCAGGAGCTGTGGGAGCTGCCTGGAATACGCGCTTGCCCGACGCATAGCGCCTTTTTGCGCGATGGATGTCCGCAGTGCGGCACTCCCTTGTCAGCCGAACACTTCCGAAACGGATTCATCTGCCGGTGCGGTCAGTTTTTGGCAGATGGTCATGGTTTGCGGACGCGGTCGGAGTGGGTGGACTTTTCACGGTCGGTCGTTGCCGCGAATCCCGATGTCGTGCCAGCCGGGTACCCACGTTCTGAGCGGGCAGGGCTACCGATTCATGACCTCTACCTGCTGCTAACGGTGCTTGCACGCACCCGATATAAAGCCATCAACCTGCACCGGAAGAAGCAAGGGCTTTCTCAGATACTTCATTGCTCGCTAACCCCAACGCTACGGGATATGCGATTTCTCGCGGCCTGGCCAAACAACGCGCGTCGTTTCTTGATTTGGATGGTCCGGGCAAGAACCGATGAATCGACGGCACTGCTGTGGTTAGAGGAGGATGCGCTCGTTGATCATCTGTTGCTCTTGGGTCGTGAGCTTGCCCCGCATCGAAACACCTCTGCATACCAAGAGGTCCATCGACTCATCAGCCAGTACGTGCCAGTGGTTTTTCGGGGGAAAGCCTTGCTGGCCAACCCTCGTATGAGTCCGACTGGGGCGTCTGAAATACCTGGGGATCTAGTGGGCTGGTGGAGTGAGCTGACCTCGACGCGCGGAGTAAGGCAGCTCCTGGGAAAAAGCGGTAGATCCCTCGAGGCTTGATATGCAGACTAGCGCGCCGACGGAAGCCAAACACGCCGCCAGATGGAGGCCAACCAGAGTAGAAGTTGGGGGGTATCACTGGCGGCAACTGTGGCGGCTTCCGGTACGCCCCCGGCCATGTGCGGACGAGTCCATTGTTGGTTATCTGGCTCGGGTTGCGCATGCCAACGGTTATGAATCGATCCAGAGCCTGAAGAATGCTGCGCTCAGGAAGGGAGCTGGTTGGCTCGCAATGCTGGCCAAGGGACTACGCCTGCCAGTGCACGAGCTTGCCGCGCTGAATGGTTTGCAGCCGAGATTCAACCATCACTATGTGCGCTGGTGTCCTGAGTGCTTGGTGGAGCAGCCTTATCTGCGTGCCGCATGGACGAAGATGCTGTCGTGTGTATGTATAAGGCATAGATCCTGGCTGTACGATACGTGCTATGTGTGCGGGGAACGGCAAACACAGCGGCGTGCTGACTTCGAACACTGTCGGTGTGGTGCAAGACTTTCTGGTGCGGTCCACCGCGCTGCCCCGGATAGTGTCCTGAAGGTTCAGGCGGCCATTCAATCTGAACGGATGCATGAGCATTCTGCGGAGAGCATCCCCGATCTGTCGCCCAATGGGTGGGATCGCTTAATCCGATACTTGGGGCAGTTTGAGCTGGGTGTCGAGCCAACTCGACCCGGTCAGATTGCCGGGCTGTACCGCCTGGAAGTCGCTTCGCGTCTGTTGATGTCCGTTGCGGAATTATTCATCGACTGGCCGTCGCAGTTTGAAGCGTTGTTGCTGGCGCGTCAGTGCGTTTCGGCACGATCAACCAGCATCCGAAAGACCTACGGGCTTCTGTATCGCACGATCTACAAGGACCTTGCTGAGGCGGAGTTCCAGTTTCTTCGGGACGCTTTCGAAGACCACCTGAAGCGTTGCTGGTGGGGAACGATCAATCGCCGGAATCGGTGCTTGAGCACAGCGACGATTACCACTCATCCCAAGCTGACCCTCAAGCAGATCGCGCATGAATCCAAGCTACAGCCTGCCTTGATACGCACGTTCATGCGGGGAAGCCAAATCAAGTCCGAGGGCATTCGCTTGCCCTCCGGCAGGACAACACAAACGGTGTCCTCAGACCAGGTCGATCTGCTTCGAAAGCTTGGTTCAGATCTTCTCGACCTGAGACAGGCTGCCAAGCGTCTCGGCTTGTCGCGGGAACGAGTACGTATGTTGATTGACGCGGGTGTTCTGATCTTGGCCGTGGATCCAGAACTGCAAAGGGCTTTGCCGTGGCGGATTCAATCGCGGAGCGTCGAAAGCTTGCTTGGGAGGATCGTTGTTGGACGTGACATTGATGATGGCACGTCGTTACGAATCGTCCTGAAAACTTGGCGCCTGACGCCGGATGAATTCGTGGCGTTGGTGCAAGCCATTCGTGACGGGCACCTGACTGCTTATCACGCATACGGTTCTTCAGGAATTCTGGGCGATTCTCTGCTCTCGCGAGCCACGGCTCACGCGTGGCTCACCAAGCGTCGTACTGCTGAGGGACAGTCCGTATCGGTCGATCAGGCAGCTACTGCATTGGGCCTCAAGCAAGAAGTGACCTACCAACTTGTGCGCCGTGGGCTGATCTCTGCACAGCACGTCCCTCAAGCGGGGTTCCGGGTCTGCCTTGAATCGCTGCAGCGGTTTCAGTCGGACTACGTCTCCTTGTCGGAGCTTTCTGCCAGATCCGGCAAAGCACCACGACGCCTTCTTCGGGAGCTGACGGTTAGACCGGTAACGGGGCCTCAGGTTGATGGTGCCAGGCAGTATTTCTTTCGACGTACCGAAATCTTTTCACAGGAGGAGCAAACATGAACCTACGTGGTCTTCCAATAACGGATCTGGCTCAGCTGGAAGCAGCATTGAACCAGAACCCGCCGGAGTTTGCGGTTCCCAGGAATTTGCCCATGCACTGGTTGGCGCTGCTTGCTCGGGATTCGGCAGTTTTTCAGAACTGCCAGGACGATGAGCTGCAGCACCTAGAGGGGTGTATTCGAGCGCTCATGTGTGTGACTTTGCGGGTGCTGTCCGCTCAGCGAGGCCGGCCGATGCGAATGATGGACCTGTCCGAAGATGAGCAGCATCGCTTGCTCACAACACTGCGGCTGGAGCTTGTAATCGAGGTGATCCGCCGGCAGGAGCCCGGTCTGAGCGTTGAGCCAGCGTCGCTCGAAACCTTGTTCACGGATCGGCGCCTGAGAGGCGTCATTGATCCGGCGTTCTTGGGCAAAGAGCCCACTTCGGCGAGAAGGCTCGCTCTGAAGAAGTCTCTTGAGATTTGCGCTGCAGAGGGCACCGAGCCAACCAAGTATGGGCGCCTAGTGTTTCAGCGTTGGGTCGATGGATTGCCCCTAGACAAAGCCGTCGGGATGTTGAGGGAGTACCACCAAGAGCTGGAGCGGGAGTCATCGGAGCGTGACGGGATGGCGACATCCAACCCTTTGGGTATCACCGACAGCAGGCGTCTCAAAGATCTCAAAGCCGATCTTCGGATCCTGAAAAACGCCCAAAGTGGCGGCATATCGCATCAGAAGCCGTCATGAGTAGTCATCTGATAACACGGCGAGAAGTTGGTCTAAACCATGGAAACACCAGAGATCGAATCCATGAAGCAAACAACGCCGCTTGATTAAACTTGATTTGTTGTCAGGACTTCACCATAATTGCTGTGCTATGCAAAAAGTCATCCAGAGTGAAAAGCTCAAGCAGGCACTACAGGCTCGCGGGTGGACGCAGAAGGATCTGGCATCCGAGCTTGATGTAACAGCACAAGCAGTGACAAATTGGATCAAGGGCGCTGATTTTCCTCGTCCTGACAAGCTGCTCAAGCTAGCTACATTGCTTAAGCTCACTTTTGCTGAGCTGGTCCAGGCGTCCACGAAGGACCAACCCGTTATTGCTTTCCGCAAGAAGGGTGGAGCCAAGACAACCGACGCACACGTCCTCCAGGCGATCGCCATGGGGTCGCTGCTAAAGCCCTTAGTGCCGTTTTTGCCGGAGTTGCGTTCGCTCCGAGTGCAGATCCCCTCCCCGACAACCCAATATGATGCCCTTCAAGCGGTGGCCGCCGAGGTTAGAGGGCGAATTGGGCTCGGTGGTCAGGCTGTGTTGTCCTACGAACATTTAATAGATCAGTTTGGGACCAACGGTGCAGTTATTGTGCCGGTGCTCTGGGGTGAAAAGCAGAACCACAAGAATGCGTTGCACATCCTGCTTCGTCAGGAACAGGTGACTTTCATCTTCTTAAATCTGGATACGCGTCTGGAAGACTTCAAATTCTGGATGGCCCACGAATTAGCGCACGTCTACACGCCTGATTTAGCCGGCAAGGATGAGGGTGAGGACTTCGCAGATGCACTGGCCGGTGCACTTCTCTTCCCGAAATCCCTAGCGGAGGCCGCGTATCCCCAAGCGGTTAAGCAAGGTACGCCAGCAGGCGAGATCCGGGAGATGCAGCGGCAAGCGAATGCTCACAGCATTTCCCTATTCAGCGTGTTCCGTGAAATCAACAACTACGCTAGAGCTCACGGGTTGCCGTTGTTGCGTACTAAAGAAACCGATATTCATGCGATTCGTAACAGCCAGCGTGGAAAGCTGATTAGCGAAATTTTGTTCGAGCCGACCCCTCCTGAACCAGCCGCCTACGTCGCAGCTGCGCACAACGTATTTCGGAGTGCATTCTTCATTGCGCTACAGCGGATGATTAAGAGTAAAGGGACTGGTTCGGGATATGTTCAGCAGATTATGGACATCCCGATGCAGGACGCTGTGGCGCTTCATGGAGAGCTAAGTCGTTGACGCTGGTTCTGCTTGATACAAATGCCTATCTCCGATTAGCAAAGCGTGTCAGGCCAGCGGTGGGGATCGAGTTCGGGCAGAAGGGCTATGTCCTCACGATTCACAAATCCGTAGAGGATGAGGTTCATCGGAGCCCAAGGTTGAGGGCCACCTATCCGTGGTTTGACGGGCAGGAGTTTGCGAGCGAACGACTCGCTAAGCAGATTCGTTTGAGTGCAGAAGAGAAGGCAAGTATTCAGGCGGCCCAAAGCGTGCTGCATGGTTGGGTACTGGCGGATCCAGAAGCGTATGCTTCAGGCGGACGATCTCCACCGGGGCCCACAGATTGCTGGTTGCTGGCACTTGGGCAGGTGAAGCCTGCGATCATCGTTACAGACGATCTTGGGATGCATGCACTCGCGGCAGAATTCGGCATCGCTATCTGGCATGGTTTTGAGCTTTTGGACAAACTACGTTCTGCCAAAGTGGTTTCCCCTGATTTGGTGAGAGACATTTATGGCGCTCTTGAGATCAATGGTGACTTGCCTAGAACTTGGCGCGACGCAAAACACACAGTTTTTTCAAAGATCTTTGGTCCCAAGCCCAAATGACAGGCCATCCTGTAGAAATGGTCACGATCTTTGGCACGAAATCGGTCTATCGTGACTCTCGATCTGAAGGATTTTCCGGTGGAAGTCATGGGCGCGATGCAGGTTGAGACTCAGCCCTCTGATGACCTCCAGCTTCATTAGCTCGATTTGGCGCCATGTCTGCAGATCAAGCCTCGCTGACAGCACTACACGCTGAAAACGCTCGCCTGATCGCATTGCTTGAAGCGCATGGAATCGAGTGGCGCGTTCCTGAAACCGTATCCATACCAGCGCCGTCATCAGCACTGGCCAAAACCCTCGAAACGTCCCGACTGACGCCTGCCGAGAAGGTGGCTTTGTTCCGGCGCCTCTTTAGGGGTCGGGATGATGTCTATCCTGTCCGGTGGGAAAGCAAAACCTCCGGCAAGTCAGGCTACAGCCCGACCTGCGCCAATGAATGGCGGGCCGGGGTCTGCGAGAAGCCGCGCATCAAGTGCGGTGAGTGCAGCAAGCGGCTGTTCGTGCCGCTGACGGATTCCATCGTTTATGACCACCTGGCCGGTGAGCACATCATTGGGGTGTATCCGCTGCTGGCAGACGACACCTGCCATTTTCTGGCCGCTGACTTTGACGAAGCCGACTGGCGCGAGGACGCCAAGGCCTTCCTGCAATCCTGCCGAGAGCTCGGTGTGCCCGCTGCTTTGGAAATATCCCGTTCAGGGGCGGGTGCGCATGCCTGGGTGTTCTTCTCCAGCGCTGTTTCCGCTCGGGATGCGCGCCGACTGGGTTCGGCGATCATCAGTTTCACCTGTGCGCGCACGCGGCAACTACAACTCACCTCCTACGACCACCTGTTTCCGAATCAGGACAGCATGCCCAAGGGCGGGTTTGGCAACCTGATCGCCCTGCCATTGCAGAAAGCTGCGCGGGAGCGTGACTGCAGCGTGTTTGTGGATGAGCAGTTGAAGCCGTATCCGGATCAGTGGGCGTTTCTTACCTCACTGGAGCGTATGTCGTTTCACGACATCGAGCCCGTCATTTTCCGTGCGACAGGTGGCGCTCACCCGCTGGATGTGAGCTTCATCGACGAAGAGGACTACGCCGAGCCCTGGAAAAAGCCGGCGCCCACAGCGCCGAAACTTCCCGGCCCGTTGCCCCAGTCTTTGACGGGCATCCTCGCCAACCTCATCTACTTTGAAAAGGCTGCCCTGCCGCCGGCTTTGGCCAATCGGCTGATTCGCCTTGCGGCGTTTCAGAACCCGAAGTTCTACCAGGCTCAAGCCATGCGGATGTCCGTGTGGGATACCCCGCGCGTGATCGCCTGTGCCGAGAACTATCCCCGCCACATCGCCCTGCCGCGTGGCTGCCTGAATGCGGTGGAGGACTTGCTCAAAAGCAATGGCATCGGGCTTGAGTTGCGCGATGAGCGATTTGTTGGGCAGCCAGCCGAGTTGAATTTCGTTGGTGTGTTGCGTGCGGATCAGGAGCGTGCGGTAGCCGAGGTGATGGCCCACGATTTCGGCGTGCTCTGCGCGCCGACCGCCTTCGGCAAGACCGTGACGGCAGCGGGGGTCATTGCCCGGCGCGCAACCAACACCTTGATCCTTGTTCACCGCACCGAACTGCTCAAGCAATGGCAGGAGCGGTTGCAGAGTTTTTTGGGCGTGGGCAAGGGCGTGGTGGGCACGATTGGCGGCGGAAAAGCCAAGCCGACTGGGGTGATCGATATTGCCGTCATGCAATCCCTGTCGCGGCAAGGCGAGGTCAACCCACTGGTCGAGAACTACGGGCAAGTCATCATCGATGAGTGTCACCACATCGGCGCCGTCTCGTTTGAAGCCATCCTCAAACAGATCAAGGCCAGGTATGTGTTGGGCCTGACGGCAACGCCCATCCGGCGCGATGGTCAGCAGGCCATCATCTTCATGCAGTGCGGCCCGATCCGGCATCAGGCCACGCGTGCTGAATCTGCGCCACATGATCTGGAAGTCATTCCACGTGCCTGCAACCGGATCATTGCCGTGGCGCCTGAGGCGCGGATTCAGGATGTTTTCAGGCATCTGGCTGAAGACGTTGCACGGACTGAAGCGATTGCGGACGAAGTTGAAAAGGCATTCAGCCAAGGCCGGAAAGTACTTGTCCTGACCGAGCGAACTGAGCATGTCGAGGCTATTGGGCAAGCACTTGAGGCGAGAGCGCTTCCTGTTGTCAGCATGCATGGACGGATGTCCAAGAAGTTGCGCTCAGGCTTGATTGCGCAACTCGAAGCGATGCCACCGGATGCGCCGCGCGTGTTGTTGGCAACTGGCAAGCTGGTCGGCGAAGGATTCGATCATCCGCCGCTCGACACCTTGATCCTGGCCATGCCGATCTCGTGGAAGGGCAACCTGCAGCAGTACGCAGGGCGTTTGCATCGGGAGCACGCCACCAAGACCGATGTCCGGATCATCGATTTCATCGACACAGGCCATCCGGCATTGCTGCGGATGTGGGACAAGCGCCAGCGCGGGTATCGAGCGATGGGGTATCGGGTGGCTGGAGGCCTGTCCAAGCCTGGAAGCCTTTTCTGAAGCGGGATTGGCGGTACAATCATTACGACGCTGAGCCGTGTCACACGACGTGGTTTCAGGACTTTTCACTATCAGTGACACAGACTCTGGATCTTTGCAGTTTCTCTGTCACAACTGGAGTACTCAGATGACAAAGAAATTGGAAAACGCTTTGAAATTCAGTCCGCGTGTTTTCACGTTCTTCGCCATCTGACAGATGATGTCGGGTGACACAGAAGATGAAATCCGTGACAAGTAAGTGAAAAACTACTGACACAAAAACTGAAAAAAACGGGACCAAGAGGTCCCGTTTTTCTTTAAGGTCATAAAATCCACGCTACATCTGCAGAAATTCCAGCTTCCATGAACCCAACGCAATCTACCCAACATCAGAACCTCGTCGGCTTCATCTGGAACATTGCTAACAAGCTGCGCGGCCCCTACCGACCACCACAGTATCGTCGCGTCATGCTGCCACTCGTGGTGTTGCGCCGGTTCGACCTCGTGCTGGCCGAGAACAAGCAGAAGGTGCTGGACGAAAAAAAGCGACTCGAAGAGAAGGGTATCAAGGGCGCTGCGCTCGAAAAATCGCTCTCACGCATCGCCGCCAAAGACCGCAAGCAGGAGCTCTACAACACCAGCGGCTTTACCTTTGAAAAGCTGCTCGATGATGCCCCCAACATCGCGGGCAACCTGATCGCCTACATCCAGGGCTTCTCGCCGCGCGCCAAAGACATTTTCGACAAGTTCGAGTTCGAGGCCGAGATTGCCAAGCTTGACGAAGCCAATCGCCTGTTCCTCATCCTCAAAGAATTCTGCTCAGGCGATATCGACCTCTCGCCCAAGGCGCTCAGTAACTTGCAGATGGGCTATCTGTTCGAAGAGCTGGTGCGCAAGTTCAACGAGCAAGCCAACGAAGAAGCCGGGGACCACTTCACGCCGCGCGAAGTCATCCGCCTGATGGTGCAGCTGCTGTTCACCGGTGAAGAGGGTATTTACGAGAAAGGCATCTACCGCAGCGTCTATGACCCAACGGCAGGCACGGGTGGCATGCTGTCGGAATCTGAGAAGTACATCACCGAAAAGAACCCCGACGCCCACATCGAACTCTTCGGCCAGGAATACAACCCCGAGTCCTACGCCATCTGCTGCGCCGATCTGCTGATCAAGGATGAGCCGATCGACAACCTCATCTATGGCGACACGCTGGGCATCAAGGGCGCCAAGAACAAGGCCAACAACTTCGTGCCGCACGACGGCCACCAGGACAAGCGCTTCCACTACATGCTCGCCAATCCGCCTTTCGGTGTGGAGTGGAAGCCAGAAGAAGACTTCGTGCGTGAGGAATACGCCACGCAAGGTTTCCAAGGCCGTTTCGGCGCGGGCTTGCCGCGCATCAACGATGGCTCGCTGCTCTTCCTGCAGCACATGATTTCCAAGATGCACGCCGCGCCGAACAAGGGCGGCGACGGTTCCAAGATCGCCATCGTCTTCAACGGCTCACCGCTGTTTACCGGCGACGCAGGCAGCGGTGAATCCAATATCCGCCGCTGGATCATCGAGCGCGACATGCTCGACGCCGTCATCGCCCTGCCC
>JAGTRY010000165.1 GCA_018262235.1 Pseudomonadota bacterium | reverse complement strand
TCGACAGCAGAAAGCACCGAAATCGCCGGGGTGATGATGCCATCTCCATAAAAAAGGGACGCACCGAAAATTCCCAGTGCAATGGCAATGGCTTTCTTGCGTGGCGTATCCGCTGCACGTGACAACACCCGCGCCATCAGCGCCACCACACCGCCCTCACCATGATTATCGGCACGCAGCACGATCAGCACGTACTTGAAGGTCACAATGATCAAGAGACTCCACACGATCATCGAGAGCACCCCAAATACATTCTCGGGCGTCACCGGCAAGGCATGATGGCTGGCCGGCGTAAACGCTTCCTTCAAGGCATACAGCGGACTGGTACCGATATCGCCATACACCACCCCCAATGCAGCAAGCAGCAGTTTCGGAAGGGATTGCGAGCTTTCGCCCTGAACATGACTCATGAAACTTCTCCGAGAGACATCAAGACTGCGGACTGGGTCCGCTCCTCAAATGACAAACCGGTAACCTGTCCCGGTTTCTGTGATGAAATGGCGTGGACGTGCCGGATCGATTTCAAGCTTGTGACGTAAATGACCGACGTAAATCCGCAGGTAATGCGCGCTGTCACTGAAGGCGGGGCCCCAGACCTCACGCAGGAGTTGCCGATGCGTCAGCACCTTGCCCTGCCCGGCAACCATGGCGCATAGCAAACGGTACTCGATGGGCGTCAGATGCAGCGTCTGGCCCAGCCGGCTCACGCGGCGCCGCGCGAAATCGATTTCAACCTCACCGAACCGTACCAGCGGCTGTTCGTCGCGCCCTCCACGGCGCAGCAAGGCACGCACACGTGCCAGCAATTCCCCTTTGGAAAAAGGCTTGATCAGGTAATCATCCGCGCCAGCATCCAGTGCTTCGATCTTGTCACGCTCCTGGCTGCGGGCCGACAGCACCAGTACCGGCAATTGCGTCCACGCGCGCAATTCGCCGATGAAACGCTTGCCATCACCATCCGGCAAACCGAGGTCCAGCAAAACCAGCTGCGGACAAGCCTCGGCCAGCCGGTCACGCGCCTGTGCCATCGAGCCGGCCTCGACACAGCGCAAAGGCACACTCTGCAAGGCATCGCAGAGCAGACGCCGGATCTGTGGTTCGTCCTCCAGCACCAGCGCCAAAGGCAGTTCATTCATTCGTCACACTCTCTTCCGTCTCCAACTGTGGTGGCGGCGTACGCGGCAGGGTAAATGCGAACCAGGCACCGCCCTCGCTGCGATTGCCCGCACTGAGTACGCCACCATGCGCCTCGACGATGATCTTGCAGATCGAGAGCCCCAAACCCAGGCCTGGTACGGTCGCAACATCATCGCCGCGCACAAAGGGCTCGAAGAATCGTTCGGCATTGCCGGGCAAGTTCACACCAGAGTTTTCCACGGCAATCCGCACAGCATGTGTCTGAAGTTCTGCAACGATACGAATCAAGCCGTCTTCCGGGCTGAATTTGGCCGCATTCTCCAGCAAGTTGCACAACACCCGCTCAATCAACACGGCGTCAAACTCGACTAGCGGGAGATCCTCGGGCAAAACGACTTCCAGCGTGTGCCGGGCCAGCCTTTCACCCAGATGTGCGATGGCGGCGCCAACAATTTCCTCCAGCGACTGCCAATCCCGGCGTAACGCGACCTGACTGGATTGCAGGCGTGCCATGTCGAGCAGATTGTTGACCAGCTCGCTCATGCGCATGGTCTGCTCCCGCAGCGCCAGCACCAACGTACGGGCATGCTCGCCATCCGCATCCAGCAACGCATCCGCCTGCCCGACCATGATGGTCAAGGGCGTACGGATATCGTGCGACAAGGCCGACAGGATGGTGCTGCGCAAGCGCTCGCGCTCCATATCGAGCGTCGCTTGTTGCGCGACCTTCACGTAGTGCAGCCGCTCAAGAGCAATTGCCACGAGCAGTGCAACAGCTCCGAGCTGGCTACGCTGGGCACGTCCCAAACGCACAACCGGGGCACTCACCGCCAAGACTCCACGCCGACGCATGGGAGCATCCAGTGGCAACAGCAACAACCGATGCGTGCTGCGCATCAGATCATCCTGTTCATGCGGCCCGCCCTCGCGCAAGACGGTCTCGAGCAAGGCCGGGATCAAGGTTTCACCCTGGCCCGGCAAGACGGTCTGCTCGTCCTCTCCCGCCACGGGGGCAAGCCGGTGCAGACCTTCGCGTGAATTCACCCACCACACCTCGGCCAGCCCCCCGACCTCTTCATGCATGAACGCAGCCAGCAGCCGCTGGACCTGGCTCATGTCAATGGCACCAGCCAACTCGCGCGCCAGAGCGTACTGCCGGCTGGTACTGCGTTCTCCCGCAGCGGCTTCTTCCGCACGCTGGCGCAGACGCGCCATCATTTCAGCCAGGACCAGCCCGACCAGCAACATCACGGCAAACGTCAGCAGGTATTGCACATCCCCCACCGCAAACGACAAGCGTGGCGGGACATGGAAATAATCAAACGCCAGCACCCCCAGCACCGCTGACCAGGCGGCGGGTCCGCGCGAATACCGGAGTGCAACCCCAACCACCAGCAAGAGATAGAGCATCACCAGATTGGTCGGCTCGACCCACTGCCGTAATGGCTGGGACAAGGCCGTCAGCAGCCCGACGCCCAGCGTGGCCACGGCATAGCCGGTAAACGGTGTTCGCCAGCCATGGGAGACAGCACGTAACAGGGATTCAGGATGTTCCATGCCCGCAGCTTAGCTGGCGGGATGTAAAAAAGATGAAGAAATCACACGGGACGACACCGCGCTCACCCCCTCAAGTGCAAGAGATCACGCCGGGCACTCTGTGCAGCAGACTCATAGCCGATGTCGAACAGTCGCTCCAGATTGCTGCGCGACCAGTCGAACACATCGGGCAATTCGGCCGCCGGAATATCCTCGATCAGCGGAACCCGGTACGGCCGCTTGAGGGCGGGATACTTGCCCAGATGCTCGGCCTCGAAGATCTTCAGATCATCGCGGGCGATTTCAATCAGCGGCGTCAGGATCGACATGACCCAGGCATCATAGAGATCGCGTGGCGCACGCAGCAAACGATCTGCACCCAGCAGATCGAACAGCACGATTTCCTCAAGCTGGGGATGCCGCTGCAGCAGCCCGGCGAAATTCAGGCAATCCAGCGCGGCACCTTCAATATACAAACCGTCCCCCAGCGCCGTGGGCGGATACAGGAAAGGAAAAGAGAGCGCAGCCTGCAAATGCCGGGGGCTGAGCTGTGCCTTGCTGAAATTTTCCATCTGCCGGGTGCGAAGATTGAAGGCATTCACATAGAACTCAGGCAGGATCGCCGGAATCGCGGCAAAGTCGATGATCTTCTCGGCAAACGGCACATGGGCACACAGCCCCAGGGACTGCCCGGTCAGATCGCTGGGACAAGCGCTGGCAAGCATCAATTCGGTCGAGTCCTTGACCAGCTGGCCCAGCGGATCCGTCGCAGGCCAATCCATCAACTTCTGGATGAAAGGATTGAGTCCCAATGCCCGGCAATACAGGTCGGCCATGATGCCTGGCTTGTTGAAAACCTTGAAGTTGACCGGCAGCGCGTCATACAACGGATCCGCAATCCCCATCTCCTTGAGCCCGGCAAGCGTGCTCACCGGATCGCCATTCTTCGGTGCGCAGTACATCAACCCCAGCAAGGCACCGGCGCCCGCCGTGGACATGACATCGAAGCGCAATCCCAGTTCATGAAAGGCCACGAGGGCCCCAGCCACCAGTGTGGCATTCGGCGCCCCGCCGCTGATGATCAGCGCGGTGCGGGCATGTGCTTGCTTGCGGACCATGGGATTGCCCCCTGCGTTACACTTGATGCTGCAGGATAAAGGAATCCCCTGCGCCCATTTTCGCAATTGCCCCATCGTTCGGGGACGAACCTTCCCGCTGACAACCTTTCATTTTCCCCATGCAGTGGCCTGCTGAATTCACTCCTACCTTTGCGCCGACCACTACGCTGGCGGATCACGCAATCTGCTTCGCGTTCATCGGCGAAGATCTGCTGATCGATGCAAAAAATGCCTTGGCCTCCCCCGGGCAACTCTCCACGCTGGGCAACCCACACTCGGTTTTCATGTTCGGGCAAAACAGCGAGACCCCTTGTGTCGTCGCGGCCTGGCCCAAGGACACACCGCCACCGCCCACACTTCAGGCGATGAATGTGCGTCAGGTTTTCGACCTTCTGCCTCC
>JAGTRY010000082.1 GCA_018262235.1 Pseudomonadota bacterium | reverse complement strand
GGAAAAAATGGCCGATTTTATCGTAGGGATTTCGATTCAAATCGAACAGATCCTGCAATACAAACCCCAATGGAACGCGGGCATAGGTAAAGGCACCGCCGAGCATCAGTACGACTACCCACTGCACTATCAGGGGCAGATCATCCGCAGCGATTTCGCCGTCGAGACCCATGCGCTGCTGGCGCCGCTGGGTACCTGGGCGGGTTACCAGCATCTGTGGGAAGTCGGGCGCAGCGCAGCGTTCCCCGCGGCCGCTTCAGCCCTGGTCAGCTGGCTGGATGGTGACAGTTACTACACGATGCTGACGGCGGTGCCGCAGGGTGGCGAACTGATCTTCGCCCGTATCGGTGCCAATGACCCGCAATTCAATCTGCGTAACGAACCCCTGTTCGTGGTACGCGGACGGGCCGCGACACATCTTTTCGCGACGGTGATCGAGACGCACGGGTGCTTCGATGAAGCCAACGAGGTGTCGGTGGATGCGCGCGGCCGCATCAGTCGTATCGAGGTTCTTGGCCATGACGATACCGCCTCCGTGATCCGCCTGCATCAGGTGGATGGGCGTGTCCATACTGTCATGGTCAGCAATCTCCCGGTGGGGAGCGAACGGACTTCGCACGAGCTGGAGCTGGCAGGTGAAGTGTTCCGCTGGCATGGGGCGTTCGCGGTCGAGACGCACTGAATCTGCTGCGGTACTTCCGGTACCGCAGCATCCTGGTGAGGGGCCTGTCCTCTTGCTTTCAATCATTGATCAAGGAGTAGCAAGGTGTTTAACGATCTCAAGGGTAAGCGCGTGTTGATTACCGGCTCGACGGCCGGTATGGGCCTGGCTGCTGCCAGACTGTTTGCGAAATACGGTGCCAGGGTAGGCGTCAACAGCCACATCGATACCGGCGCAGCAGAAGCGGTGGCGGCGCTGCAGGCATTGGGGGCCGAGGCTGACTTTTTTCAGGCCAACCTGATGCAGACGGCCGATTGCGAAAAGCTGGTTGCCGCTTTCGTGGTGCGTTTCGGCGGGCTGGATGTCCTGATCAACAATGCTGGTGGTCTGGGTGGGCGTGCCGCGCTGGAACAGGTGGATGACACGTTCTACGACCGTGTGATGAACCTCAATGTGCGCTCGGCGCTAATGACAACCAAGTACGCCATCCCGCATCTGCGTGCCTCTGCGGCTGCCAGCGGGGAGACGAGTTCGGTCATCAGTACCGGTTCGATTGCCGCGCGTGAAGGTGGTGGCGTGGGCGCGGGCATCTATGCGGGGGCCAAGGCCTGGGTCCACGATGTGCATCGCAACTGGGTGAAGGAATTCACCAAGGACAGGATCCGCTTCAATATCGTGTCACCCGGCACGATCGATACAGCCTTCCACGATGGCAAGAGCGACGAACTGCGTGCGAAGATTGCAGCATCCATCCCGATGGGACGCTTCGGCCGGATCGAAGAGGTGGCGCCGACCTTCCTGTTCTTTGCATCCCACGCCTGCAGTGGCTACATCACCGGTCAGGTCATGGATGTAAACGGCGGCCAGATCGCTCCCTGATTCTGGTCGAGCCGCGCCATCTGCCGGACGAAGGTGCGCCTGCCAGCGTGCCTTCCGCTGGTTCTTCGGGTGGTTTCGGGGCTGAAGCGCGGACAATTCCAGGAGAAGCAGATGAAGGCTGGATGGATGGCAATACTGGTGGCGGCGTTCGGGCTTGCCGCGTGTGCGGGCAGAGGGCCGGTGGTGGCGCCAGACGGGTTGTCGCGCAGCGCAGGAGAAGGGCCGGTGGAGCATGCCAGCCTGCGCCCCGCAGACCTCGCCGCGCTGGGCAAGCTGCGCGACTGGAAACTCCATCTGCCGGTGGCCGGGCCGGGGCGTGAATGGGCGGCCGAAGTCACCCAGCCCGTGTTGGCGAATCTGCATCGGTTTCCCTGGTTCTTTGTTGACAGTGCCGGGGATGGGGTGGTGTTTCGCGCCAATGCCGGTGGGGTACGCACCAGCAACAATACCCGCTTCGCCCGCAGCGAGCTGCTCGAAATGTCCACCGAATATGTCGGTGACAAGCAGGTGCGTTACGAGCGGAAAGGCTGGGATCTGGCTGATCAGGTCGAGCGCCGCATGTTCCTGCGTCAGAAGATCACCGCGGTTCCCTTGCAGAAGCCGCAGGTGGTGGTGGGCCAGATCCATAACGCGAAAGACGATGTGCTGATGGTGAAGTTCGAGGGGGATTCTCCCGGCCAGCGCAGCAATACCGGGGTGCTGCAGATCCGCCTCAACAACGCCAAGGTGACGCATGTTATTGACCCGGCGTATGTGCTGGGAACGGTGTTCAGCGTCGAGATCATCGCGCGTGCCGGCAAGATCTCCGTTCTCTACAACGGCCAGCCGACGGTCGTGAAGGAGGCTCCGGTGACGATCGATACACGGAACTGTTACTGGAAGGCCGGCATGTACGTGCAGTCGAGCAACCGCAATAGCAGCACCTACAAAAACGGTTTTGCCGATGAGCAGGCGGACGAGTATGGTGAGGTGAAAGTGTATGAGTTGCGCCTGAGTCGCTCTTGAGTGAACCGCGGCTTCAGGGCAGGATCTGTCTGAAACCCTTTTATGCGTGTCCGGCAGATCCCGGGCAGCGCTGAACACACTGGAGATACGCCCATGATCACCGCCGAGTTTCTGCTTACCGCGTTCATCGTGGCATTGATTCCGGGCACCGGCGTGGTGTTCACCGTCTCTGCCGGCATCATGCAGGGACGAAAAGCCAGCGTGTTTGCCGCCATCGGATGTACCGCCGGGATCGTGCCGCATCTGCTCGCCACCATCCTGGGGCTGGCGGCCCTGATGCATGCGAGTGCTGTTGCATTCCAGGCGCTGAAATGGGCGGGCGTCGCCTATCTTTTCTATCTGGCACAGGCCTCCTGGCGAGACAGGCACATGTTCATGATGGAGAAGACCCCGGTGGCGAGATCCGCCTCCACGCTGATGATCAAGGCGTTTCTTCTCAACATCCTGAACCCCAAACTGAGCTTGTTCTTTCTGGCATTCCTGCCGCAGTTCGTGGTGCCCGGTGCCGGCGCACCACTGCTGCAGATGCTGGTCCTGAGTGCAGTCTTCATGGCGATAACCTTCGTGGTCTTTGTTGCCTACGGCTTGCTTGCCCATGGTTTCCGTGCGCGGGTGATCGATTCCCCGCGTGTTCAAACCTGCCTGCGGCGTGGTTTCGCGGCAACCTTTGCGGGGCTTGGCGCCAATCTTGCATTCTCAGAGCGCTGATATTCCGTCAAACCAGGAAATGCCATGACAATATCCGTCGGGATCTACCTTTATCCGGATGTCGAAGCGCTCGATTTTGCTGGTCCCTACGAAGTGTTCACCACCGCGTCACGCGTATTCCGGCGGATGAATCCTGCCCAGCCAGAGCCCTTTCGTGTCTTCACCCTTGCGCGTGAGGCCGGGCCGGTCAAAGCGCGTGCCGGGCTCAGCGTTGTGCCGGACCATCGCTTGAGCGCGCATCCGCCCATCGATTTGCTGCTGATCCCCGGCGGGGTCGTGACCGGCGAACTCGGCATTCCGGCGCTCATCAGCTGGATCGCCGACACGGCAGCGCGAGCGCAGCTGACTGCATCGGTGTGCACCGGCGCCTTCCTGCTGGCACAGGCCGGCTTGCTGGATCAGCGCACCGCCACCACGCATTGGGAAGATGTGGCAGACATGCAGGCGATGTTCCCTGCGGTGACCACGCTCGACCAGCGCCGCTGGGTTGATGAAGGCCGCATCGTCACCTCGGCCGGGATCTCGGCCGGCATCGACATGAGTCTTCATCTGGTCGAGCGTCTGGCGGGTCGGGCACTGGCAGAACGCACGGCACGCCAGATGGATTTCGACTGGCATGAAGATACGGTGGTTTCTGACACTGCTTCGCAATAGTTCTCTATCGCGTGCTATGCCAGCAGGTCGCGCATCTCGTCGGCATGCTCTTCCTCTTCGGCCATGATTCCGATGAGCATCTGCCGCGTGGTCGGATCGGTGTCGCCCAGCATTTCGATCATCTGGCGATAGGATTCGATGGCCACGCGCTCTGCGATCAGGTTGGCTTTGATCATGGCCTGAATGTCCTTCGAATCGTCGTACTCCGCGTGGCTGCGCGCGGTGAGGGTTGCCGGGTTGAGATCCGGATGCCCATTCAGTTGCACGATGCGTTCGGCCAGCAGATCCGCGTGGTGTTGTTCTTCTTGTGCGTTGAGCAGGAACTCCGCCTTGATGGGGCTGTTCTGCAAGCCGGTTGCCGTGTAGTAGTGGCGCTTGTAGCGCAGGATGCAGACAAGCTCGGTGGCCAGTGCGCCATTCAACAGCGCGATGACTTCCTTGCGTTCGGCTTTGTAGCCAGCCGTGACAGCGCCGTCGCTGACATTTGTGGCGGCCGCGCGGATTTCTGCCGTGTTGATCCCTGCGTGGGCTGCTTTTTTATCTTTGTGCATGATGGGCCTCGATCAAAGTTGGGGAAAGAAGAACGTGTGAGCCACGTTATTGGAAAGCGTCTGGCTGGTATGTGCGCTCACACACATAAACATGGAAAGCCGATGGTGCCGGTTCCCCCGATGGAGTCCGGTTAGTGGGGCAGGTGGTCTGGTTGTGTGCGGGAACGTACAGACCCGCTCGGGTCTGCGTTCCAGAGTGGCCAGACACTCCGTGTTGTCTGGATCTCCTCAAGCTGGTGCAGTCCGCCAGGGGCAGTTCTCCCGGGCAGGAACGGACATGACTCGACGCTAACGAAGGACCGCACAAATGCTACGCAATCTGCAAGACCTGGATGGCTACATGATCGGCGCAACCGATGGAAATGTAGGCCACGTGAAAGATTTTTATCTGGATGACATTGCTTGGGTCGTCCGCTATCTGGTTGTTGAAACGGGTGACTGGCTTGCAAGCCGCAAAGTGCTGATTTCACCGATAGCCATTCATCATCCAGACTGGGACAAGAAGATCTTGCCCGTCTCCATCAGCCAGGAACAGGTCAAGAGCAGTCCGGATATCGATACGGACAAGCCGGTTTCGCGGCAGCACGAGATGCAGTACCTCAGCTACTACGGGTATCCGTATTACTGGGATGGCGTTGGCATCTTGGCGGGCAGCATGACGCCGGATATGTTTCTGCCAGAGAATGCCAGCCCGCCGGCAGACCGCGTCTTGCGCAAGAATTCCGAGCTTGCTGTCGCGGAAGCCGATCAGGCGCAGCACCGGGATGATGATCCGCACCTGCGGAGCAGCGCGTCATTGACGGGCTACCATGTCCATGCCACAGACGGCGAAATCGGACATGTCCAGGGCTTTCTTATTGACGAAAGAAGCTGGGCGATTCGTTACATCATCGTGGATACCAGCAATTGGTGGCTGGGCCATCAGGTGCTCATCGCACCGCAGTGGTTCAAGGATGTGAGTTGGGATGAAGAGAAAATATCCGTCGATCTGAGCCGGCAATCGGTGGCTGATGCGCCCCCTTATGATCCGTCACTGGTTTTGAACCGGGTGCAGGAGAGCGGTTTGTACGCCCACTACAAACGCGTCGGCTACTGGCCGGAAGAAATCGCGCGGGAATCCGTGGTATCACGCGGTTTGCTGTGAGCTGAGCACCGGGTTTTGCGGCATGTCCCTGTCGGACAGATGAAAAACCCGGCGCATCGTGCTTTGCGGAATGCTGATCAGTGGACTGTCGTATACCAATAGGCGATGAGCCCGCCAGTCAGGATCAGGTGGCAGAACAGGACCAATCCAAGGATGAAGGTCTTCAAGCCGGTCTGCCGCAGGCGCGCGAAGGTGGTGTCCAGACCCAGTGCGCCCATCGCGGCGGCCAGACAGATCATGCCGGTCTGGCGCAGAAACAGCAGCAGGGTGTCGGGGAGTACCGCCAGCGAGTTGAGTCCAGCACAGGCAACGAATGCCAGCGCAAACCAGGGAACGGTGATCGTGCCGCGGGCCTGGCCTTCGCCACGGGACAAGACACTGACGCTGAGCAGGAACGGGACCAGCAGCATGACGCGGATCATCTTGATGATGACGGCGGTGCGTGCCACATCGTCGCCCAGCCAATTGCCGATGGCCACAACCTGGGCGACTTCATGGACTGTGGAGCCGATATAGATGCCAAAGCCGGTACGACTGCCGCCAAACCCGGCATACAGCAGCGGGTAGAGCAGCATGGCGACGGTGCCGAACAGGACGACGGTGGCCACGGCCGTGGCGGTTTTCTCGACGATGTGTTCGTCATTCTCGCCGAGCGCCGGCACTGTGGCCACCACGGCAGCGGCGCCACAGATGGCGCTGCCTGCTGCTGTCAGTAGTGCAGTTTCGCGGTCCAGCCCCAGCAGACGCGTTCCCACGAACCAGCCGATCAACAAGGTGGAGCAGACCATCAGCACATCGATGCCGATGCCGGCGCTACCGACCTGCACAATCTGCTGGACACTCAGGTTGAAGCCATACAACGCGACGCCGGTACGCAGCAGGGTTTTCTGGGTGAAGCGCAGGCCGGCCTGGCGGGAACCGCTGCTTACTTGCGGCAAGGTATTGCCGAGGAGGGCCCCGAGCATGATGGCCAGGCTCAGCGGGCTGAGGCCGTAGCGGGCCAGACCGAATTGTGTGGCCAGCAGCAGGGCGGTGAAGGTGAGTGCAAACACCAGCAACAAACCGGGGGATAACTTGCGAAGTGCGAACATTGCGGCAAGGTCTTCAAAAGGAGATGCCGCTCAGGATAGTGATCCGCGTAGAATCAGAAAAACCAATAGTTTTGATGAAACAGATCACTTCTGCTGATGAAAATCACCTTGCGCCAACTTGAGGTTTTCAACGCCGTAGCCAGTCACGGTCAGGTCACCCGTGCCGCACAAGTCCTGGCCATGACCCAGGCTGCGGCGAGCATGGCACTGGCCGAGCTGGAGCAGCAACTGGGGGTTGGGTTGTTCGACCGGATCGGGCGTCAGCTCTTGCTCAATGACACCGGGCGACTGCTGCTGAGCCGCGCCCGCGACGTGCTTGATCGTGCACATGACATCGAGACCCTGGCGCACGGGCAGGACCCGGTATTCGATCTGCATCTGGGTGCCAGTGTGACGATAGGCAACCATTTGCTGCCGGGCCTGATCGCCCGACTCAAACGTGATTGTCCGAACGGAAAGCTGCAGATCTCCCGCTACAACACCGAGCAGGTGCTGGCGCATCTCCTGGCGTTCACGATTGACCTTGGCTTCATTGAAGGGCCGTTGGAAGATGACCGCTTCCGGCGTTTCCCCTGGCAGCAGGACCGGCTGGTGATTTTCTGTGCGCCCGACCATCCATTGGCGACACGGGCGGTGACGCCTGCCGATCTGGCCGGTGCGGACTGGATCGTGCGCGAGCATGGCTCGGGTACCCGCGAGGTCATGGAACGCGCCTGTGCGGAGTGCGGGATGCGACAGCGCATCGCGCTGGAACTCGAGCAACCGGAGGCGATCCGCCAATGCGTTCTGGCCGGGCTGGGGATTGGCTGCCTGTCCGAACTTGAACTGGTGGACGCCTTGCGTGCCGGTTCATTGGTGACGCTGGACACCCCGTTTCTCGACATGCGTCGCAACCTGGATGTAGTGATCCATCGTCAGAAATTCATCAGCAAAGGGATCGCCGCAGTGCTGGGGGCATGCGGCGTGGCGCGCTAGTTTGCTGCGCCGCCCTGTGGCAACCGCAGGGCGGGCCTTGCATCTTCAAGAGGCGTCAGAACGTCAACTGCACCTTCATCTGTGCGCGCCGGTCAGCCGCCAGCTCGAATGCTTCCTCCGCACGGCTGATGGGCAGGGTGGCGGTGATGATGGGTTTGACATTGATCTTGCCTTCCTTGATCAGGCGGGCCGACAAGGCATATTCGCCATCGAAGCGGAATGCACCGATCAGGCGGACTTCCTTGCCGACCAGGGCATTGACCAGCAGCGGGACCTCACCGGTCACCCCGATCTGGACGATGGTGCCACGCGGCTTGATCACGGGAAGGATGTCGGCATAAATCTTCGGTGCCCCGGTACATTCGAAGACGGCATCGAAATAGCCTTTGTCTGCGGTGTAGTTCTGGGCCAGCGTACCAGGTTCGCTGGTAATGTTGACGGTACGGTCTGCCCCCATCTCCAGCGCTTTCCGGAGTGGCGCCTCATGCAGATCAATCACCACGATTTCCTCTGCGCCGGCCCATCTTGCGGCCGCAACGACCAGTGAGCCGATCGGCCCTGCGCCGGTGACCAGAACCCGTTTGCCGGTCAGATCCCCGATCTGTGCCACGGCGTGCAAGGCTACTGCCAGCGGTTCGGCACATGCGGCTTCACCCAGACTGACGGTGTCGCCAACCAGTTCGCATTGATACGCTTCGGCCACGATCAGCTGGCGGAAGGCCCCCTGACTGTGCGGCGTGGGCATGGCGCTGCCATAAAATTTCATGTTCAGGCAATGCTGATGTGTCCCGGCCTTGCAGTATTTGCATTGCCCGCACGCGCGGCTGGGGTTCAGCGCTACGCGGTCACCGGGGTGGACGTTGGTGACCCCGGCACCGACTGCCTCGACGGTGCCCGCCACTTCGTGTCCGAGCACCATCGGTTCTTTCACCCGTACGGTGCCAAAGCCGCCGTGCAGGTAGTAATGCAGGTCCGAGCCACAAATGCCACCGGCTCCGACGCGGACCAGGACCTGACCCGCCGCGGGTTCATCAACCTGGACATTTTCAAGTCTCAGATCTTTTTCTTTATGAATGACACATGCCAACGTTTCCATTTTGCGTACCTCGTCAATCTTGTTTTGGCAGACTCGAATCGCGGCCCGGGCTGGGGGAGGGAGAATCTTCTTGCCTTTAAACCGTGCTGGTCAGCCCACCGTCGACATAGATGACCTGTCCGTTCACAAAGCTGGATGCGTCTGCCGCCAGGAAGACCGCGGCGCCGGTCAGCTCTTCGACATTGCCCCAACGCCCGGCGGGGGTGCGCTTGCACAGCCAGCCAGAGAACTCTTCGTTCTCAACCAGCGCTTTGTTCATTTCCGTGGCGAAATAACCCGGTGCCACGCCATTGGCCTGGATACCGTATTTTGCCCAGTCGGCACACATGCCTTTGGTGAACATGGCGACCGCGCCCTTGGTCGCGGCATAGGGTGCAATGGTGGGGCGTCCCAGCTGGCTTTGCACCGAGCAGATGTTGATGATCTTGCCCTGCCTGCGACTGATCATGTGGCGGGCTACTGCCTGGGATACATAGAACACGCTGGTCAGGTTCACGTTCACGATGGCGTCCCAGTTCTCGCTCGCGAAGTCCTCCAGCGGTGCGCGGCGCTGGATACCGGCGTTGTTGATGAGGATGCTGATCGGTCCGAAGTCTTTTTCAATGTGGTCAACAGCTTCCTGTACGGCGCTCTGGCTGGTTACATCAAAAACTGCATACTCGGCCGTGAAGCCTTCTGTTTTCATCTTGTCTGCGGCAGCTTTGACGCGTGTTTCATCCAGATCGTTGAGTACGACCGTCGCACCTGCACGGGCCAAGCCATAAGCCAGTGCCAAGCCGATGCCCTGGCCAGAGCCGGTGATGAGTGCACGACGACCGGACAGGTCAAACAAGGGGTTTTTAGATTCTGTCATGATGATCCTCTTCAGATTGCAATTCGGGTTCAGTAGTTATTTGATGGGTATTGATGGGCGCTGGCCGCAAACAGCCTGAATGCCAGCAGGCCGTCCGTTTTTCCTTACCATTCCGCAACGGCACCATCCGTATGGCGCCATACCGGGTTGCGCCAGTCCGCCGCTGTCTTGCTGCGTTCAATGACCAGAGCCTCGTTGATCTCGACGCCAAGGCCAGGTTTGGGCGGTGGCAGCATGTAACCATCGTGGAACTGGAAGTCTTCCTTGTTGCACACATAGTCCAGCAGTTCGGCACCCTGGTTGTAATGGATGCCCATGCTCTGCTCCTGGAACACGGCGTTGCGGGCCACGAAATCCACGTGCAGGCACGCAGCCAGTGCCAGGGGGCCGAGCGGGCAATGCGGCGCGAAACCGATGTCGTATGCTTCTGCCATTGCGGCGATCTTGTGACACTCCGTGATTCCGCCTGCGTGAGACAGATCGGGTTGGGCTATCGACAAGCCACCAGCGGCGAAGACGCGCTTGAAATCAAAGCGCGAGAACATGCGCTCCCCCGCGGCAATCGGGATGTGGGTCATCTCCGCCAGACGCGGGTAGTACTCGGCCTGTTCGGCGAGTACCGGTTCTTCGATAAAGAGCGGGCGGAATGGCTCCAGCGCCTTGATGAGTACGCGTGCCATGGGCGCTGCCACCCGGCCATGGAAATCCAGTCCGAATTCGATGCTGTTGCCAAAGGCTTCGCGGATCTCGGCTACGACACTCACGGCGGCATCAATGGCCTTGCTGTTGTCGATCAGGCCCATCTCGGCGCAGCCATTGAGCTTGAAGGTGTCAAAGCCGATGTCCTGCAAACGACGGATGCCGGCAATCACCTCGGCGGGGCGATCCCCGCCAACCCAGCTATACATTTTCATCTTGTCGCGGACCAGGCCTCCCAGCAGCTCGTAGACCGGAGCACCCAGGACCTTGCCCTTGATGTCCCACAGTGCCTGGTCGATCCCCGCAATGGCACTCATCAGGATCGGGCCGCCACGATAGAAGCCTCCCCGGTACAAGGTTTGCCAGATGTCGTTGATCCGTGACGGATCCCGCCCCACCACGTATTCCGCCAACTCATCCACGGCAGTTTCCACACTGCGGGCGCGCCCTTCAATGACCGGCTCGCCCCAGCCGGAAATCCCTTCGTCTGTTTCGATCTTCAGAAACAACCAGCGTGGTGGCAAACGGTAAGTCGTTAGCTTGGTGACTTTCACGACTGTCCTTTCAGTTTTGCATGGTCAGGGGGATCAGCGCGTCATCAATTGCAGGGGCCACATGATGATTTGCGGGAAGACCACCAGCAGGAACATCACGATGGTTTGCGCCACCATGAACGGGATGACCCCCTTGATCGCGCTACTCATGGGAATCCGGGCTACACCGCACACCACGTTGAGAACCGTTCCTACCGGAGGCGTGACCAGCCCGATGGCATTGTTCATGATGAACAGGACCCCGAAATAGACCGGATCGATGCCTGCCATCTTGAGTACCGGCATCAGCACCGGCGTCATGATCAGGATGGTCGGGGTCATGTCCAGCGCGGTCCCCACTACCAGAACCAGCATCATCAGGATGAAGGTCAGCAGCATCTTGTTGCCCATGAAGGGTTCAACCATCTTGGCCAGTTCGTCAGGGATGTTGGCGGTCGTGATCAGCCAGGCCGAGACGCCTGCCGCAGCAACCAGGAACATGATGACCGAGGTGGTTTCTGCGGCACGCTGGAACAGTCGGTACAGGGCGCTCAGCTTGATTTCGCGATAGATGAAGGTTCCGACGATCAAGGAGTAGACCGCGGCAATGACGGCCGCCTCGGTGGGCGTGAACCAGCCGACCTTCAGCCCGCCGATGATCACCGCTGGCAATACCAGTGCCCAGAATGCATCACGTGTCTCTGCCCAGCGCTCCTTCATTGAGCGTCTGGGTTCCACACGCATCTCGTCATGCTTGGTACACCAATGCCAGGCGAGCATGATGGAAAGCCCCATCAGCACACCCGGGACGATGCCGGCGATGAACAGTTTCGAAATCGAGACGCCGCCGGTCACACCGTACAGGATCATGCCGATGGAAGGCGGAATGATCGGGGCGATGATGCCGCCGCAGGAAATCAATCCGCATGAACGGTTGATGTTGTAGCCCGCGTTACGCATCAAGGGCACGAGTACCGAGGCCAGGGCGGCTGTATCGGCCACGGCCGAGCCAGACAGAGAGGCCATGATCACGGCGGCGACAACTGCTACATAACCCAGGCCGCCGCGGATATGCCCCACCCAGGCCATTGCCATCTTGATGATCCTGCGCGTCATGCCGCCAGCGTTCATGAATTCGCCTGCGAGCATGAAAAATGGGACGGCAAGTAGCGGGAAACTGTTGGCGCCATCCCACATGTTCTGGATCACGATCTGTGGATCTGTGATGCCCATGTAGAACATCATGCACAGCCCGCAGCCGATCAATGAGAATGCTACGGGCATGCCAAGCGCCATCAGCGCCAGCAAAGATACAACGAAGACGAGAACGATCATGCTTGCTCTCCTGCTTTCACGGTGGTGGAGGCTGTGTTGTTGCCGGCTTCTTCCGCCTCGGCCATGCCTTCTTCCTGAACATCAATCAGCTCGTTTTCTGTTACCAGCCCCAACGCCAGACGAATGAGGTTGCTGAGGCAGATCAGCATGATGCCGGCCCCGGACAGATAGCTGATGCCATACACCCACAGCATGCTGACCTGCATGACTGTCGAAGCGTTTTCCTTGATGACGTCATGTTGTAGCCAGGTGCCGTACAGCATGTAAAAACTGCAGATACCCATGATGATCTGGCTGAGACTCCAGCAGATCTTCCGGCCCAGTACCGGCAGCGCTGCTACGAGCATGTCTACGCCAAGATGGCTTCTGCGATGCAACCCCACTACACCGCCTACGAAGGCCAGCCAGATGAAGGCAAAACGCGGCAGTTCCTCGGCCAGGTCGATGCCGGTATTGAATCCAAGGCGTAATACCACGTTGGTGAATACCAGGATCAACATGATGGCCAGACAGCTGACCATGACGAAGTCAAGCAGCTTGAAGATGCCGCTTGCGATAGATTTAAAAATGGAGTCCATGGTCCAGTCCCTTGGGCACAAGGCGTGCGCACCAGCTCGAAGGCTACAAGCGTCTTCGGAATGGCAAATGGGTTTCAGAGAAACGGGGCCCGGATCCGGGCCCCGTCTGACTTACTTGGCCGCTTTGCGGGCAGCGTCGATCTCGGCGTAGAAGCCCTTCACGAATTCTTCACCGATTTGCGGTGTGAACTTCGCAACGACGGGCTTGACCTTGTCCTGGATCTTGGCCAGTTCTACTGGCGACAAACTGTCGACCTTGACGCCGGCGGCCGCGAATTTCTGCAGTACGTCCTTGTCACCTTCGTCCAGCAGAGTGCGTTGCAGCAAGCCGGCTTCCACGGCAGCTTTCTTCACGCCTTCGCGGTCAGCAGGAGAGAGGGTGTCCCAGAACTTCTTGGAAGCTACCAGTGCCACAGGCGTGTATACGTGATTGGTCAGCGAGATGTATTTCTGCACTTCCTGCATCTTGTTGGCATACATGTGAACCAGCGGATTTTCCTGACCGTCGATGGCTTTGATTTCCAGCGCCGTGAATACTTCGGAGAAAGCCATCGGGACAGCGTTGGCATTGAGCGTCTTCCAGGTTTCGAGCGCCACCGGGTTGGCCATCACGCGGATTTTCAAACCACTGATGTCTTCAAGCTTCGTAACCGGGCGCCGGCTGTTGGACAGATTGCGGAACCCCATTCCGGTCCAGGTCAGGCCGATGATGCCGGTCGGTTCGACTTTCTCGAAGACTTTCTTGGAGGATGCGCCATCGAGGAGTGCATAAGCCTCCTTGGTGCTGGCGAACATGAATGGCAGATCCCAGATCTGGACTTCCTTGATGCGTGTGGCAAGAGGCGCCAGCGTGCCGATATAGAACTCCTGCGTGCCGGTCTGTACGGCCTGCAGCATCTTTTCATCGCTGCCGAGCAAGGCACTGTGATAGACCTTGATCTTGATGTTGTTGTTGGTGTACTTGCCGGCCAGTTCGGCAAATTTGTTCATGGCAATCGCTTGTGGATGACTTTCCGGCATGGCATGACCCGCCTTTGCGGCCACTTCGGCCAGCGCGGATGTCGATGTGCCCGCCATGATTGCTGACATCAGTGCAACGTATCCCAAATGCCTCAACAGTGCTGCTTTCATTTGTTTATCTCCTCAAGTATGGACATTGATTCAAATGCGGGACTGTCCCGCATCTTGAAAAACACGCTTGCTTGAAGCCTTCGGTGCATCGCTGCGTCAGGCTCTTCTTGTTGTTCATGAACCGGTCGTGCTGACTACTGTGCTGCCTTCTGCTTTCTGGCGCGTTCAGCGGTGCGCCCGACCATTCCCAGGCAAGCCTTTTCGGCGGCCTCCGGATTCTTTCGGCGGATCGCGTCAAATAGATCCGCATGTTCTTGCATGGTCAGCTCCATGTGAGCGTGATCGGCCAGGATGGTGCGATCAAAGATGGCGCGTTGCAGCGCACTGATGGCGTCGGCAAGTTGCTGGATCACCACGTTATGGGTCGCCATCAGGATGGCCTTGTGGAACCGGATATCAGCCTCGTTGAATTTGGGCAGGTCGTTCCGGTTGCTATCCATCTCGTTGTAGTTCGCTTCGATCGCCACAAGATCGATGGCGGTGGCACGCTCAGCTGCCCAGCGTGAAATCATGGGTTCGATCAGACCGCGCACTTCGATCAGGGAATAGATCAGGTCAGGGTTGGCGCCTTTCTCCAGGACCCAGGCCAGTACGTCGGCATCCAGGTAATTCCACTGATCCTGCGGCATGACGAATAGGCCGCGATGGCGTTGCGCGTCGATGAGTTTCTTGGTGGCCAGGACCTTGATGACCTCGCGGATGACGTTGCGCGAGGTATCGAACTGCACGCACAGATCTGCTTCTGATGGCAAGGCCGTGCCCGGGGCATAGTGGCCCTGAGCGATTTGTTTGCCGAACAGCTCTGTCAGCCAGTCTGTCTTGGTCATGCAGTGTCTCCGTATTCTTGCTTTGCGGAAAATGAACGCAGGGAGTCAGGGCTCCTTGGTGTTCATAAGTGGTAGGATAGGAACGTTAAGATTGTACTACAATAGGCGTAAACATGTAGGACAATGGCTGTGGCTGGAATGCTAGGATTCAGCCAATCCCTGTGCGTGAATCTCTGTGTTTACGCCGTAGCCCGAACTGAATGGAATGGATATGAACGTTCAAGCCAACTGCAGCATCTCCCCCGAATTTGCCGGGTTGTACATTCACGAAAAGAGCAATCCTTATCGGGATTGCATTCAAGGGCTGGCCAATGAACCCATTACGGTTCAGGCCTTGCTCAAGCGGGCCGAGGCTTTGCTCCAGGAGGGGGCTGGCTTGGGGGATTATTCCCAGGCTGCCATTGTCGAGCGGCTTGCCAGCAACCGCCCGCGTGTGGCTATCATCCAAGGCTCGCCGGACCACCCGGCCCACATGTTCGATCACGAGCATGCCTTGCGCGCTGCTGCGCGGATCTGGCAGAACGGCGGCGTGCCTTTCACCTTCGGCATTCCGGTCATCTGCGATGGCACGGCGCAGAGCAATATCGGGCAGAGCTATTCGCTGGCTTCGCGCAATCACACGGCGATGGCGGTGAACATCAATTTCGAAGGCCACAGCTATCACGCGGCCTATGTGCTGTCGGGTTGCGACAAGACGCCGACCGGCATCCTTTCCGGTCTGGCTTCCGCGGATCGTGCCCGGCGGCAGCCCGCGCGCGGCACCGCACCGGTATGGGCGATCTTTGTGCCGGCACATGTGCTCAAGGGGGGCAGCATCCCCAAGTCCACGCGCCAGAAACTGCAGGCCATCCAGGAGGCTGCTGTGGCTGCGGGGGACCAGCAGCTTGCCGACGACATCGAGGAAAACTGCCATTACATCCTGCAGTGTTCGTCTGATGAAGCTTTTCTCGGGCAGCTCATGCGTGCCGAAGAAAAGGGGCTGATCAGCCACACCGAGCGCGATACCATCCTCAATGAACTGGCAGCGGCAACCTGTGACGACAAGGGCGGCATCTGCGCCTTCAACGGGACGGGCAATTCCTCGCGCACGCTGGTATCCGCACTGGGTTTCGTGCCGGCCGAGGCTGAATTGCTGATCGATGAAGCCAGTACCGACGTGGTCCAGCACAATGTGGACCTGCTGTTCCGCATGTTCAACAAGCCCGAGTATTCGGTATGCAGTCTGCTTGAGAAGAACTATGCCAATGCGATCCGCATCCACGGCGCTACCGGCAGCTCGTCGAACCTGATGCTGCACATGCCTTGCGTGATGCGTCATGCGGGCTTCGATGTCTCTCTCTTTGACTACGCCCGTGTGCGTGATTCCCATGCCGTACCGGATATCTTCGCGCACAGCCTGACCGAGGGGCGCGACACTTTCGTGCTTGCCCAGCAGGCGGCGGCGGGGCTGCATCACGGCATGACCAGTTTGTACAAGGCACTTGCCGATCTGGGAGTGCCGATGGATCTGGATGCGCCGACGGTCGCCGGGCTGAGCTGGCGCGAGCGCGTGGCGGCGATCCCGGTGGCGGTGTCCGCCAGCCTGCCGCAGGAGAAATCGGTGATCCGGATCCAGCCGATCCGCGCCATTTCCGGTACGGACGTGATGCGTGGCAACTTCTTCTCGTCCTGCACGCTCAAGGTCGCCGGCATGTCGACCGAGTCCTACAACCGCTTCAACGGTCGCGTATTCCTGGTGCGTTATTACGAAAATGAAATCGACTGCAACAATGAACTGCGTTCGACCAATCTGATCGACAAGCTTGCTGCGCTGCCGTCGCTCACCCCAGAACTGCTCGCTGCGCTACGCCGCTTCAACGGCGCGCCGGAAGATGAACCGGTGCAGACCATGATCGAGCGGGGCACGCTGGCGTTCGCCTTCATGATTGCCGGGCAAGGCCCCAAGGCCTTCGGCATGCCGGAGATGTTCACGCCGAGCCAGAACCTGCGCCACCACGGCGTCATCGAGAAGACTTCGATCATGATCACCGACGGGCGTTATTCCGGTGTCACCAAGGGCGCCTGTGTGGGGCACATGGTGCCAGAAGCTTATGAGGGGGGCGGCATCGGTGCCTTGGTCGATGGAGATCTGCTATGGGTGCGGCTTTCCGAGCGGCGTATCGATCTGCTCGACACGGCCGGTTTCCTTGCCGGGCAACTGCTGCCGCAGGAGGGGGCGCCCGTGGCCGAACGCGCTGAGCTGCTTGCCCAGCGCCGTGCCCGCATCGAGGCTCGCCAACTTCAGGTTGCAGCCTGCAGCATGATGGATAACGTGACGGATGCGGAATACGGTGTCGTGCCGCTGGCCGTGCATCGCCGGGCAACCCTGCCTTGGCCGGTCAAGCCCTGAGAGCCTCTGGGACGCGCTTCCATGCCGGACTGCCGGTGCGGAAGCGTGGGGTGCAGGCCATGACATCCGCTGGTGCCCGTTTCGGCGGCGAGAAAGACTTTGCGCCCGGCATGCCCGGGACACCTCCAAAAGGCTATATCGGGATGGATATTTTCGTTGCATCGTAGACAATGCTGAATATGAGGCAGCTTTCACCTGCCCGGGGCATTGAAAATCATGAGCGCAAAAGACTATTCCGTCGCATTCGGCACAGAAGACATCCTGGTGAGCCTGTGCAATTCCGTGTGCAAGGTCTTGAATGTTGCGACGCAGAGCCAGGTCCACTATTCCGGCATGGTCCAGCGGATCACCAAAACCTGTCTCAAGCCGGATCTTGGCTGTTTCGTCCTCCTGGACGGCGGATTTTCGGGGCTGGTGGTCATCAACTTCTCCGCGCAGGCCGCGATGGAGTTGTACGAGAGTTACATGCTGACAATGGGGATGGCCAAGGAGGAGCTGGCCGGGTCTCACACCTCTGATGATGTCAGCAATGTGATGGGTGAGCTGATGAACCAGATCGTGGGTGAGTTCACCGGCAAGGTCGCACGTGAATTGCAGACGCATATCACGCAGAACCAGCCGAAGATGCTGGTCATCAACAAGCAGTTGATGTTGAGCATCGATACCAATCTGGATACTCCAGAGTCCCGCCGCGTGACCTTCTATACCAAGCGCAACAACATCTTCTACCTGGAACTGGCCATTGATCAGACCGAGTTCATCAAGCTCTATGATTTCGAGCCGCAGGATGCGCCGGATCCGGATGAACTGATCGCGCAAGCCGATGCGCAGCCTGCCGCGGTGACGCCTGCGCAGGCGTCGAACGATTATGACACCTTGCTTGATGACCTGGGAATGTAATGTCGGCAGGATCGGCTCATTCCGGCAATCCTGAGCGGGCTGGTTGGCACAGGCGAACCGCCGGCAAGCGAAGTGGGCAATGGCTTGCTATCGTGAAAGTCGTCATGGTTTTCCGAGGCGGTCCAGAATGTCCCGAGCATTCCGCATCATTTTCCCCGTCTGCCTGTGCATCCCGCTCACGGGAGCAAGCCCTGCACTGGCAACGGGAACGCCTCGCCAGCTGACTTTCTGCGTGGAAGACCGGGACGTCCGTCCCTGGATCACGCATGACGGAAAAGGCCTCAATCTCGAATTGCTGAATCGGGTCGCCGCGCGGCTCGGGATATATTTCAACTATCGCCAGATCGCCTGGAAGCGCTGCCTGGAGGAACTCAAGAACAACCGGGTGGATGGTGCTGTCGGCGCCAGCTTCAAAGCCGAGCGGCTGGAATATGGTGTCTATCCTGGCGGTGGGCAAGTCGATTCGCGCAAGCGTCTGAACATGGATCGATACATGCTGGTCCAATACAAGGGCGCAGGTCTGGCGTGGGACGGAGAGAAGCTGACCGGCCTGCATGGGCCGGTCGGTGTCCAGCTCGGCTACTCCGCGGCTGATGTGCTGCGCAGCAAGGGCGTGGCGGTCGATGATGGCAGCCCGGGCGCGGCCGAGCTGATGCGCAAGCTCTATGCACGCAGGATTCTGGCAGCCAGTCTCCTGGAGGGTGAATTGCGCAGTGTCATGACTGAAAACCCACACTATGGGGCTGTTCTGGAGATCTTGACGCTTCCTTTGGTTGAAAAGCCATACTATCTGCTGCTGTCTCACCACTTGGTTGAATCCTGGCCTGGTCTGGCTGCAGACATCTGGCAAGGTATCGAGCAGGTACGTGAATCACGCGATTACCAGATGCTTGAACGACAACAGCAATAGCGACTCGCGCAGGAGAGACGATGCGGCTGGGCTTCTTGGATAGATGGCAGAGCAGTTTCCGGTTTCGCCTGGTATTTGCCACGATCACGGCGATTACTCTCATCGTGGCCCTGTACACGGTCGTGCAATATCTGCGGCATGTGCAGACTGCCGAGTCCGGACAGAAAATCCAGGCAGAGCGCCTGGCCGACTTGATGGCTGAATCCCTGGCCCAGCCGATGTTTGATTTCAATACGGTGGCGGTCGATCTGGCAGCCAGGGCGCTGGGCGCCCATGCCGAAATACAGTGGGTCCGGGTCATCGACAGCAACGGGGATGTAGTAGTGGATACGGGGTCTGGCGCGCAGACCGGCGAGCTGCTGCTGACGTTGCGCCGCCCCATCCGGTATCGGGATGGGGCCCGCCTGCTGGATGTCGGGAACATTCAGATGGCGTTTTCCAGAACCCCGCTGAATGCCGAGGTTTACAAAGGCGCGATGGAGATCCTGTTCGGCGGGATTCTGGTTGTCATCGGGACGGTGCTGGCGGCTCTGTGGGCATTTCGTTCGATCACGCGGCCACTGCTTGAAATCGCACAAGGTCTGGATCAGCTTGCGGCGGGCAAGGTGGATCTGCCTCTGCCGCGTGGCTTGCGGGATGACGAGTTCGGGCGCATGGGCAAGGCCATGCAGCGCTTCCGCGATGCAATTCTCGAGCGGCAGCGCGCCGAAGCCGAGGTACGCGAAAACGAAGCCCGCTTCCGCGATTTCTCGCAAAGCTCGGCCGACTGGTTCTGGGAGATGGATGCCGAGTTGCGGTTTTGCTATTTCTCGGACAATTTCTCCCGCATCATTGGAACGGATGCTTCCAAGAGCCTGGGGCAGACACGGATTGAGTTGCCGGGTTTCGAAGTGCTCAACCGGGCGTCCGTAGGTGAAGAACTGCTCGACAGAGTGGCGCGGCACGATGCTTTTCGCGGGGTTGAGTTGCATGCCCGCAAACCCGATGGGGACTGTCTCTGGTTCTCCGTCAGCGGGGTCCCCTACTACGACCGCAACGGCGTCTTTCTGGGATATCGTGGCGTGGGACAGGATGTGACGGCCCGGCGCAATGCCGAGGAGGATGTGCGCAAGCTTTCCCTGGCCGTGGAGCAAAGCCCCAACAGCATCATCATCACGAATGCTGCGGCTGAAATCGAATATGTGAACGAAGCTTTCACACGGATTACCGGCTACACCCTCGATGAAGTGCGTGGCAGCAGCCCGGGTTTCCTGCAGTCCGGGCTCACGCCGTCGGAAACCTATGCCAGCTTGTGGGAGGCCCTGAACAATGGGCAGCCCTGGCAAGGGGAACTGCGTAATCGCCGGAAGAACGGCGAGATCTTTGTCGAATACGGATTCTTCTCGCCGCTGCGCCAGGCCGATGGCACGATCAGCCATTATCTGGCGATCAAGGAGGACGTGACGGCGAAAAAGCAGGTCGAAGACGAACTCCAGCGTTACCGCCTGCACCTGGAGCAGATGGTGGCGGATCGCACGGCACAACTTGCCGAAGCCAAGGATGCCGCCGAGGCCGCCAGCCGGGCCAAGGGTGCTTTCGTGGCCAACATGAGCCACGAGATCCGCACCCCCTTGAATGCCGTGCTGGGTCTGGCCCGCATCATCATGCGTGACAATGCGGGGCGCAAATCCGGTCATACAGCGACCCAGATTCTTGAAGCTGGCGAGCATCTGCTCGGCGTGATCAACGACATCCTGGATTTTTCGCGCATCGAAGCGGGCAAACTGCTGATCGAACCGCGTCCGTTCCGGCTGGTGGTCTGTGTCGAAGAAGCGACCAAACTGGTCGCCGAACGGGCACACGCAAAGGGGCTGCAACTGTCTGTCGAACATGGCGACGACATGCCGGCATGGGTTGAGGGGGATCGTCTGCGCATCGAGCAGATCCTCATCAACCTGCTTTCCAATGCGATCAAGTTCACCGATAGCGGGCGGATCGTGCTTTCGCTGACTCGCCATGACGAACAGATCCAGTTCATGGTGAGCGATACGGGGATCGGTATGAGCCCTGAGCAGGTCCGGCGCCTGTTCCAGCCTTTCGAGCAGGCGGATGCGTCGACGACCCGCAAATATGGCGGCTCGGGTCTGGGTCTGGCCATCAGCCGGAATCTGGCGCGGCAGATGGGGGGCGACATCCGCGTCGAGAGCACGCTGGGCAAGGGCAGCGTGTTCGTCCTGAGTCTGGGCTTGCGTGAAGTACCACCGGCTGGCGTGGCAGCGGTCGTCCCGGGCGGGAGCCTGCGTCTTGCTGGTTTGCGCATCCTGGCTGCGGAGGATATGGAACTGAACCGCATCGTGCTGGAGGACATGCTGGAGAGTGAAGGGGCCGTCGTTGTCTTTGCCGAGCACGGCCAGCAAGCGCTGAGCCTGCTGGAAACCCGCGCAGGGTTTGATGTGGTGTTGACCGATATCCAGATGCCGGTCATGGATGGTTACGAGCTGGCGCAGCACATTCATCAGCTGCAGCCGGATTTGCCGGTGATCGGCCTGACCGCGCATGCCATGCCGGAGGAACGGGATCGGTGTCTGGCCTGCGGCATGGCGGCGCATGTGAGCAAACCGATCGATTGCGATGCTCTGGTGGGGGCCATCCTAGCAAACGTCAAAGGCCGGAATGTAGTCCCGGAGGTGGCTGCCGTGGCGCTGCCCGGCATGGCCAACCCCGCGCTGATTGATTGGGCCGCACTCTCGGAGCGCTATCAGGGGCGCCATGCGTTTGCGGAAAAACTCTTTGCAATCCTGCTCCGCACGCATGCGCAGACACCCCTCCATCTACGTGATGCCGCACGGGCCTACGATGTCGAAACCCTCAAGAGCCTTGCGCATACCTTGCAGGGCGTTGCAGGCAATATCGAGGCGCGCGCCTTGTTCTCCCAGGCTTCTCAGCTGGAGCAAAGCATCCGTGAAGGCCGTGGGGACTGCCTGGCTTTGGGCGAACAACTGGCGGTGAGCATGGATGCCTTGCTTGCAATGCTGCGCGAGCGCACGGGTCACAGCATCAGCGACGTCTGAACCGGAGGACGCCGGACCTGGCGTGAATCACGCGAGACGGCGCCGGATCTCCGCGGCTTCGGCCTGCAGGGCGGCCACGAAATCATCGACCAGCGGTGTGGAAGGGCGGTATTCGGGCCGCACCACGCTGATGCGGAACGGGATCGACACCGAGAAGCGGCGCAGTGCCAGGCCATTGCCGGCATAGTCCAGTGCGGTGACCGGATTCACGATGGCCAGTCCCAGACCTTCGCGCACCAGACTGCAGACTGACGCCGCACTCTGGGTTTCCAGACGCATCTGGCGGCTCACGCCGTGGGTGTGGAAAACCTCATCGAGCTGCAAGCGATAAGGATCATTGGGCGAGAGACTGACGAAGGCCTGTCCTGCAAAGTCGGCAGGGCTCAGCACCGGCTTGCCCAGCAGCGCATGCCCTTCCGGCAGGACGCAGACTTCATCGGCTTCCAGCAGGACATCCAGACGCGTGCCCGGTGGCGGGCTGTCATGTTCGGTCAAGCCCAGATCGTGGCGCTGCGCGCTCAGCCATTCTTCCAGCAGGGGCGACTCTTGCGGCGTGATGGCAATGCTGACTTCCGGATGGCGAAGCATGAAGCGGCGGCAGACTGCGGGCAGCAAAGCCTGTGCAAAGGCCGGGACACAGACCAGCGAGAGTTGCCCGCCAGGGTCTTCGCGCAAACCTGCTGCAGTGGCGAGGACGCGTTCCAGGCCGAGGTATGAGCGCTGCACTTCTTCATACAGCACCAAGGCGCGGGCAGTCGGTTGCAAGCGTCCGCGCACCCGGTCGAAGAGCGCGAAGCCGAGCTGATCTTCCAGCCGTGCCAGTTCGCGGCTCACGGTCGGCTGCGAAGTAAACAGCAAGCCGGCCGCGCCGGTAACGCTGCCGCTACGCATCACGGCACGGAAAACCTCGATGTGACGATGCTCGATAGCCATATCAGAATTGAATTGAATGCTTGAATAAAAGCATTGTACTGAATTGATGGCGGCTGGCATGCTTCGTCCATCTTTTGTAGGAGCGGCGGGCGGCCAATGACTGCGCGTTTGTGCTTGTGGGAGTGACGTCCACGTCGCTCTGACAAAACGACCACTCCTGCGCCAACCTTGTCTGGAACCTTCTCATGCAAAAGCCTCTCGACCATGCCCGCCTGCGCACCCTTGCCGCTGAATTCGGCACGCCGCTGTGGCTTTATGACGCGGCCATCATCCGCGAACGCATCGCTGCCTTGAAGGCGTTTGATCACATCCGCTTTGCGCAGAAAGCCTGTTCGAACATCCACATCCTGCGCCTGATGCGTGCCCAGGGCGTGCTGGTCGACGCGGTCTCGCCCGGCGAAATCACGCGTGCGCTGGCAGCAGGGTACTCGTCGAAGGGCGGTCAGAGCGAGATTGTGTTTACCGCTGATCTGGCGACCGAAGACACCCTGGCGCTGGTTGTCGCGGAAGAGATCCCGATGAATGCCGGGTCG
>JAGTRY010000081.1 GCA_018262235.1 Pseudomonadota bacterium | reverse complement strand
CAATCCCCAGACCCCGGAACTCCGGCAGTTCCTCTCTTCGCTGCATTAGGCGGGTTCACGCAGCGCCAGGACTGCGGGTGTGGCAAGGCCGCTACGCTGTTCCCACGGCATAGCTTGCCCGGACAATTTCCGTACTTTCTAGGCATCGCGCACAACTAAAAATGCCATTAGAATAACCAACCAACTCTGTTCATGCGTCCAAAACCCCGATGCTCACAGCAGCCAACTCAGCGTCAAACACGGCGAGAATTCATGAAAAACGACAAAAAATCATCGACATATGTGAAAGCCACCGGGATCACAAACAGGCTTAGAAATGTAGAAGTGATCAGGCCGCCGATAACGATAACCGCCATGGGTTGACGGAAACTCGGGTCCGCCCCAAACCCCATCGCAATCGGTAGCATGCCGATCCCCATGGCGATGCTGGTCATCAAGATCGGACGCGACCGTTTATGACATGCATCTAGCAAAGCATCAAACCGGGACAGACCGTGCTCGCGCCGCGCCATGATCGCGTACTCCACCAACAGGATCGAATTCTTGGTTACGATCCCCATCAGCATCAGCAACCCGATCACTGCTGGCATTGAGAAACTGCCCCCGGTCACCAATAGCGCAAGCAATGCTCCGCCCACCGACAATGGCAATGCCGCAAGAATAGTCGCCGGTTGCAGGAAGTCGTGAAACAGCAGTACAAGCACCACGTAGATGCACAGGATTCCCACCGCCATCGCCAAACCAAAGCTGCCAAACAACTCGTTCATACGCTGTAATTCACCCTGCTGCACCTCCGTCACACCAAGCGGAAGATTACGCATGGACGGCAGCCCGCGTACCTCATTCATCACCTCGCCCAAAGCACGTCCATTTAACTCAACCGAAAGGGTGACATTACGATAGCGATCCAGCCGGTCAATCTGTGCGGCCCCACTTCCCATGCGGATCTCGGCGAGAGACGAGAGCGCGATTTGTCCGTTCGTGCCCGCCACCCTCAATTGCGAGATGCGATTGAGATCACTGCGAACAGCAGGGTCCAGTTGTACCCGCACGTTGATCTGGCGCTGTGGCAGATTGAGCTTTGAGAGGCTGGAAGAGTAATCCCCATAGGTTGCCAGGCGAACGGCCTCGGACAAAGCCTGAACCGTCACGCCTAAGCGCGCAGCGCGAGCGTAGTCAGGATAGATCTGGATTTCCGGACGTTGCAGGGCCGCACCGGAAGTCACGTTTCCAACCCCCTTGAGCGTACGCATGTCACGCTCCAGCGCCGCCGCCGCCGATTCCAGCAAGGCAGAGTCATCACTGGCCAGCGTCACTTCCAGCTTCTCACCGTTGTTACCACGCCCAACCGAGATACGCGCACCAGACAACGCAGCAAGCTTTTCGCGTATTTCCGCTTCCACTACGGATTGCTTACGGCGTTCGCCACGCGGTTTCATGTCCACGGTGAGCGTGGCACTCCGCACGTCCGTGGAACTGCTCGCATCCGGCCCGCCGCCGGAGCTAACTGTTCCCACCGATGCAAATACATGAGTGACATCTTTGATCTGCTGAAGATGCCTGATCGCCTGAATTGAAACCCTGGCGGTCTCTTCCAGCATGCTGCCTGGAGCGAGCGTAATGGAAACCTGGGTTTGCCCATCATCCATTGCAGGCATGAAGCCCGTAGACAGCAGGGGAATCAAGGCCAACGATGCTGCGAAAAAAGCCAGGGCAGCCATCAAGGTTTTCCCACGACCCACCAGACACTTCTTCACGCCACTGAGGTAGTACGCCATCAACGACGAATCTTTATGTTCGTATTTGGTCACCTTCATGAAATAGGCGGCCATCATAGGCGTCAACAAGCGCGCAACTAACAACGAAGCCAGTACGGCCGCAGCCGCCGTCACCCCGAATTGTCGGAAAATCTTGCCTGGAATCCCCCCCATGAAAGCTGTCGGCAGAAATACAGCTACCAGCGTAAAAGTCGTGGCAATGACCGCCAGACCGATTTCATCAGCAGCCTCCATAGCTGCCTGATATGGAGTTTTCCCCATCTGCAAGTGACGCGCGATGTTCTCCACTTCCACAATAGCGTCATCGACCAAAATCCCGACCACCAATGCGAGAGCCAGCAACGAAATCATGTTCAAGCTGAATCCCGCCAGATACATCACGATGAATGCTGGCAGGATCGACAACGGTAAAGCTGTCGCCGAAATCACGGTGGCACGCCAGTCGCGCAGGAAGAACCAGACGACGATCACGGCCAGAACCGCGCCTTCCAGTAACAGGTGCATCGAGCCGGTGTAGTTGTCCTCAATGGGCGCCACTGTATTACTGATCTCGGTTATTTTCACATCTGTATGACCAGCAGAAAACTTCGAGATCGCAGCACGCACATCCCCTGCTATACCTACATCCGAAAAGCCTTTGGAGCGTGTAATCTGGAATCCGATAAGCTGCTTGCCGTCTACATAGGCCAAAGTACTGCGATTTGCATGCGTGTCGGAAATCTTCGCAATCTGGTCGAGACGCACCGTGCGTCCATCCGATAAAGGGATCGTCAGCCTCGCTACTTCCTGTGCTGTATGCGCAGCCGCCAACGCTCTGAAAGACTGGATCGTATGGCCCACCTCGCCACGCCCGCCCGAAGCATCCTGCTGCACGGCTTTGAGCTGCGTAGACACATCAGAGAGCGTTACCCCCATTCCTGCCATCAAGGCCGGATCAAGATCAATATGCACCTCACGATCCAGGCCACCCACACGCGATACGCTAGAGACGCCCTTCACGCTCAACATCGCCTTCGAAACGTCGTTGTCGACGAACCACGACAGTTCGTCTTCCGTCATGTTGGCAGCTTCGATGGAATAGGTCAGCAGCGCGTTGGTCGCAGCCGTCACCTTCGACACCGTCGGCGTATTCATGCTCGAAGGCAGGTTCGCCTTTGCCGAATCAACGGCGTTACGCACTTCATTGAGGGCCTCTTCGCTATCCTTGTCGATATCGAAAGACACGCTGATCGCCACCGAACCATCCGTAATCGTTGTGGTGATGTGCTCCAGTTTGGTCAACGAAGCAAGCTTGTCCTCGATCTTGCGAGCTACCTCGGTTTCCAGTTGCGCGGGCGCGGCCCCCTCAAGAGACGCCGAGATCTTGATCGTCGGCAGATCCATGTCCGGGAAGTCTTGAATCCCCAGCTTGTGTAAACTGAAGACACCGAATATGGTCAGCAGCACGAACAGCAGCAGCGACGGCACCGGATTGCGAATGGACCATGCAGAAAAGTTCATTGCACTTCCTTCGCCACACTAACCTGATCACCATCGGCGAGGAAGGCTCCGCCAGAAGCTGCCAGACGCATCCCGGCGCTTACTCCATCAGTGATTTCGACCAGTCCATCGCGATGCTGACCAATGCCCACCTTGTGGCGAATCGCCTTCTTGTCAGCACTGATTTCATAGACGTAGCTCAAGCCATCGCGCAGCACGACAGTAGCTTCCGGCACAGCAAGCACGCTCTGCTGCTGACCCGCTTCGATGATTCCACTAGCGAACATGCCGGCCGTAGCCCCCGCAGGCAAAGTCACGAACACATTGGCTCGGCCGGTACTTGTTGACAAGGTTGGAGCGGCTAGGCGCACAGTGCCCTGCAAGGCTTTGCCGGAAGGCAGTGTCAACGCCACGTTGGCTCCTGTCTTGATCTTGCCAAGCTGCTTGGCATCCACCTCCGCCTGCCATTCGAGACGCCCCTGGCGTTGCACGCGATAGAGCTCACTCCCGGAACTGACCACCTGCCCAAGCAGAGCACTGCGTGAGATGACGACACCATCATCAATCGCGACAATGCGTGTCTGGCTCAAGGTCACCTTTTGCGCAGCAAGTTGTGCTTCGGCCAGATCCACGGCAGCCTGCGCCGTCTGCTCCGCAGCCAGATATTCAGTCACCTGCTGATCGGAGATGGCCCCACTTCCTTTCACTATCCGTGCACGATCCGCATTTGCCTTGGCAGATACCAGACTGGCCTTGGCAGAAGCTACAGCTGCTTCGTAGCGCCGCACATCAGCCTGCACCGCGTCGCTGGCCAGTTCAGCCAACAATTGACCACGCCTAACGGTAGCCCCCACATCGGCATACAGTGCGGTGATCCGCAGTCCCCCTGTTTCAGCACCAATGATCGCCTCCTGCCAAGCAACGATGCTACCGCTAGCCGTCAGCGTAACAGGCCATCGCAGTTGCTGTGGCTTCACGGTCGTGACACTGAGCACGGCCTTGGGCAAGGCATTTTGCGAGACTTGCGTACCGGAACGGGAAGCCCCGATCAAACCCAGCGCAATTACCACTATCACTGCGCCACCAATCAATCGAATACGGTTCCGGGGATTCACTTCGCGTCTCCTTTGGTCATTTCGGCTTGCCACCCGCCGCCCACGGCCTTGTAGAGGGCGATCCAATAAGACAGGCGATTCTGTTGCAATTCAAGCAGGCTTACTTCGGCAGAGATTGCCGAACGCCGGGCAGTTTCCAGATCAAGCTGGCTCACGCCTCCGGCACGCCAGTTCTGCTCGGTGGCGATGAGATAGGCGCGATAGCCCTCTGCACTTTTGCTCAGAGCCTCCTCGCGTTCGCTTACGTTATCCAGACGGGTAAGCGATTGCTCAACTTCCTTCACCGCATCGCGTATCGTCTGCTGGTAGGTTGCAAGCGCCGAATCGTAATCAGCCTTGGCACTCTTGATGCTGGCCGAGATGGAACCACCATCGAAAATCGGTAATTTCAGCGCGGGGCCGAACGACCACGGAGCACTCAAAGATGTCCCTTGTGTTTTGGATATGCCCACAGATCCACTCAGCGTCAGAGTTGGCCAGCGCGCCGCTTCCGCAACGCCAATCAACGCGCTGGCAGACGCCAAGGCGCGTTCGGCGGCCACCACATCGGGACGCTGGCGCAACAGGTTGGCCGGCACGGAATCCACGCGCAAGCCAATAGGTTCTGGCAATCCAGCAACCTCCGAGCGGAGGACTGTGCGCAAAGAGGTTTCCTCAATATTCGTCAGCGCAACAAGCGTCTTCACCAACACTTCGCACTCGGTTTTTTGCGCCCGTGCAGTAGCCCGTGTGCTGGCTTCCGAAGCTTCCGCCAAACGTGCGTCGGCCGCAGCGGTAAAACCTGCATTAGCGGCAATCCGGGTCAGCTCCGTCGTCTTGGTTTGCGATTCAACCTGCTCTTCGTAGTACTTTTGCTTGATCCGGCACGCACGGTAATCGACATAATCAGCCACGACCTCGGCAGCCAACGATATGCGCGCATCATGCCAATCCGCTTCGCGCGCAGCAATCAATGCATCGGCAGATTCCATGGAGCGCCGGGTTTTGCCAAAGAGATCCAGCTCCCATGAAGCATCAAGCAGCGTACCAAGCTTGTGGGTCACACCACCATTGTGCTTGAGCGAACCAGAACTCGTTGCATCGGCACTGGCATCAAGAGTTGGCCCAAAACCTGATTCGGCCGACATGCGACTGGCACGCGCCTTCTCAATGGCAGCGGTGGCCTTCGCCAGCGAAGTACTTTCCTTTTGAGCAGAAACCAGCAGTGTATTCAAACTGGGGTCTTCGAATCGAGCCCACCAGTCTTGCAACTCGCTAAGTTTCCCAGACTGTTTGATTTGCCACTGATCAGGGGTTGTCACAACCGGTTTACGGTAATCCGGCCCTACTGCACATCCAGCCAAAAACGCCAAACCTAAAAGAGCCAAACCAATTTTGTGGAACGCCATGCAAGCACCCTTCAATATTTGAAGTGAAGGGTAGCAAGTTCTTTAGTACGTTATAAGATAGGACAAATCAAATTCACTCATGCAAAAAATAAAGCAATGCTCAACCAACTACGCAGCATGGCGGTTTTCGCTCGGGTCGCTGAGTCTGGCTCGTTCCGGCGCGCAGCGGAACGCCTTGGTCTCTCGGCCTCCGTAGTCAGCCATCACATCACGCAGTTGGAGACCGAGCTAGGCGTACAACTTCTCTATCGTTCCACCCGCCACGTTTCCCTGACAGATCAGGGAAAACTATTTTACGAATCATGTCGGAACATGGTCGAAGCCGCAAAAACCGCGCTGGATGGTCTGCATGAAGAACAGGTGACTGGCCGACTATGGATCGTAGCCCCTGGTCCATTTTCTGCTGGACCATTCCTCAACGATGTAGCGGAATTCTGTACGCTTTACCCACGCATCGAAATCCGGCTGGACTTTGATGATGGCCCGCGCAATCTAATCCAGGAAGGAATCGATCTTGCTCTCTGCTTTGGTCCGCAAGAGAACTCTTCTCTCATTTGCCGAACCCTGTTTGCGCAACGCCCAAGTTTTTATGCCGCACCGTCGTATCTTGAAAAGTGCGGCAGCATCCGCAGAATTGAAGACCTGCAGACCGCCCAATGGGTGGTATTAAATCTGAGTTCTGATCTCGTATTGACCGGACCTCAAGGCGATACCTGCCAGCTAACGCTACATCGGCGTATCTCCGTCAATAACGTCGTGGCACAACACCAGCTCACGCTTGCCGGCCTTGGCGTCTCGGAACTCCCTCCTGTCATGGTCCAGCAAGATGTAGAACACGGCCGGCTTATTGAAGTACTGCCAGAATGGCAACGAGAAAGAATCAGCTGCTACGCCATCTATCCGGCACGTGCGATGCCCAAAGCGCTCTCCCGCCGTTTTGTAGATTACATCGCATCAAAGATGCAGCCGATGGAGCCAGCTTTCTCCAGACCACGAGAGGAATCGCCCTGACGCCCTGGGTACGCGCTCGACGCGGGCAAGAATGTGACGTTCGCTCCGAATCTGGTGAAGATGCGCACGAGCAGAAAAGTGAGGCTCTGAAACGGGACTGGAGAAATCCGGCCCCGTTTATCCATTTATAACCGATCAGACCGCGGCCAGCGCCTGATCCAGATCCGCCAGAATGTCTTCGATATGCTCGATCCCGATTGACAGGCGCACCATATCTTCCTTCACGCCCGCCTTCAGCAACTCTTCGTCGGAGAGCTGGCGATGGGTGGTGGAGGCCGGGTGGCAGGCCAGAGATTTGGCATCGCCGATGTTGACGAGCCGGGTCACCAGCTTGAGCGCGTCCTGGAAGCGTGCGCCCGCTTCACGGCCACCTTTCACGCCAAAGGTGAACAAGCCCGAAGCCTTGCCACCGAAATACTTGTCTACCAGCGGACGGCTCGGGTGATCCGCCAGACCCGCGTAATTGACCCACGAAACCTTCGGATGCGTGCGCAGGAATTCAGCCGCGCGCAGGGCGTTCTCGCAATGCCGGTCCATGCGCAGCGCCAGCGTTTCCAGCCCTTGCAGGATCAGGAAGCTGTTGAAGGGCGAGATGCACGCACCCATGTTGCGCAATGGCACGGTGCGCGCACGGCCAATGAATGCGGCCGGGCCAAGCGCTTCGGTGTAGATGACGCCGTGATAGCTGACCTCGGGCTCGTTCAGGCGCCGGAAGCGAACCTTGTGCTCGGCCCACGGAAACTTGCCGCTATCCACGATGATCCCGCCGATGCTGGTGCCGTGGCCGCCCATGTACTTGGTGAGCGAGTGCACCACGATGTCCACACCATGTTCGATGGGACGGGTCAGGTAGGGCGATGGCACCGTGTTGTCGACAATCAGCGGCACGCCGTGCGCATGGGCCACGTCGGCAAAGGCGCCGAAATCCACCACATTGCCAAGGGGGTTGCCGATGGACTCGCAATACACGGCTTTGGTCCGTGCATCGATCTTCGCTGCCACGCTGGCCGGATCTCCTGCATCCACGAACCGCACTTCGATGCCGTATTGCGGCAGGGTGTGGGCGAACAGGTTATAGGTGCCGCCATACAGTGCGCTGGTGGCGATGATGTTGTCGCCCGCTTCGGCTATCGTCAGGATCGTATAGGTGATCGCTGCCTGGCCAGAAGCCAGTGCCAGCGCGCCGATGCCGCCTTCGAGGGCAGCCACCCGCTGCTCCAGCACATCGGTGGTCGGGTTCATGATGCGCGTATAGATGTTGCCCTTGACCTTCAGGTCAAAAAGATCCGCACCGTGCTGGGTATCGTCAAACGCATAGCTGGTCGTCTGGTAGATCGGCACGGCCACCGCCTTGGTCGTCGGGTCCGGCGAGTAGCCCGCATGGATGGCAAGGGTATCGAAGCGCATGGGAAGCTCCCGTAAAAAAGCGCTCAATCTACCCGGAGACAGACCCGAGGCATAGCATTCTCGGCACTATCGAAATAACCATTCCGTCAATACGCGCCTGGGATGGCGCTTCTGCATCAGGTTTTACCCACACTGCTGCGCTGTTTATTCCCGGCCTGCGAGCAGCCATAATGGGCAGCATGACCGCCCTTGAAACCCGGATCCCGCTTTCATCCCTGCGCCGCAACCACGCCTCCCCTGAAGGAGGCCCGCTTCCGGATCTGCTCGGGCGGCCGCTGCATGATCTGCGAATCTCGGTGACGGACCGCTGTAACTTCCGCTGCACCTACTGCATGCCCCGCGACAAATTCGGTCGCGAGCATGCCTTCCTGGCCCACGAAGACATCCTGCGCTACGAGGAGATCTCCCGGCTGGCGCGGATATTCAGCGGTCTCGGGGTCCGCAAGATCCGCATCACCGGCGGGGAACCGCTCATGCGCAAGAACCTGGATCGCCTGGTCGCCATGCTCGCCGAGATCCCCGGTCTGGAACTGACCCTGACCACCAATGGCGCACTACTCGCCCGTCACGCCGTGGCGCTCAAGGCCGCGGGGCTGCACCGGATCACGGTCAGCCTGGATGCGCTCGACGACACGGTTTTTCGCCAGATGAACGATGCGGATTTCCCGGTCCGGAACGTTCTGGCCGGAATCGACGCAGCGCAGGCGGCAGGCTTTGCGCCGATCAAGGTCAATATGGTGGTTCGCCGCGGCATCAATGATTGCGAGATCCTGCCGATGGCACGCCACTTCCGCCACAGCGGGCATGTCCTGCGTTTCATCGAATACATGGATGTCGGCAGCAGCAATGGCTGGCGTATGGACGATGTGCTCCCGGCCAGCGAGATCCTGGCGCGCATTCACGCAGAGCATCCGCTGGCTGCATGCCAGCGTCACTCGCCCGGCGAGGTGGCCGAGCGTTGGCAATATCAGGATGGCGCGGGTGAGATCGGCGTGATTTCTTCCGTCACGCATGCGTTCTGTGCTGACTGTACGCGGCTGCGCCTCTCCCCTGAAGGCAAACTGTTCACTTGCCTGTTCGCCAGCCAGGGGCATGATCTGCGGGCCTTGCTGCGCGAAGATCGCGACGATGCCACGCTGGCAGGCTGGATCGCCGCGGTGTGGCACGCACGCAGTGACCGCTACTCCGCGCTGCGCAGCTCCGCCACGGCCCCCGCGCAGAAAATCGAGATGAGTTACATCGGCGGATGAACACGCCCCGCACACTCACCGGCGTCATCCTCGCAGGCGGAGCCAGCCGGCGCATGGGCGGGCAGGATAAAGGACTCGTCCTGTTCCAAGAGCGCCCGCTGGTCGCCTGGGTCATCGATGCGCTGGCCCCGCAGGTTGATGAAATCCTGATTGTCGCCAACCGCAATCTGGAGACTTACCGTGCGTTTGGCCATCACGTTGTCAGCGATCTGCGCCCCGATTTCCCCGGCCCGCTGGCTGGCTTCGAAGCCGCTCTAACCCATGCCCGCCACGAATGGATCCTGACCTGCCCGACCGACGCCCCCCATCTGCCGACAAACTATGCGCGCCTGATGGAAGCCAGGACCCGAAATACGGCGGCCGTCGGATTCGCTGACGCGCACTGGCAACCCGTCTTCAGCCTGCTGCCGCGTACGGCGCTGGCCAGCCTGACAGCCAGCCTCGATGCCGGCGAACACAAAGTTCAGCGCTGGCTGGCAACCCTGAACCCTGAACGGGTCAACCTGGATTCCGTCGCGACACTACTGCGTGACGCCGATACCCCCGAAGACCTGGCTGGTTTATAGCCAGGTCAATCGCTTGTGCCCCTTCCTTTTGCGCTCGCCTCCCGCGCCCGGCTCACTGCGGCCGACAATCCCGATTCAAGTTATCGGGTAGCGGGCCGTAAGACCCTTCAAACGAGAAGGTAAAAACCGCCCTTTGCACCACCAACAGAAAGGCCTGAAAATGAAACTTTCTACCCGCCTGGGTATCGTCGTGGCCTGCAGTGCACTGGGATTGATTCTGGTCGGCAGCCTTGGACTACAGAGCCTGCGCAGCAGCATGATGGCCGAACGCCACGCGCAGATCGACACCTTGCTGAAGCTGTCCGTCGGTATGGTGGAAGACTTCTACAAGCAGGAACAGGCCGGCAAGCTCAGCCAGCAAGAGGCACAGAGCCGCGCGGCCGCAGCGCTGGCGGGGCTGCAATCGGGTTCTGACTACATTTTTGCCCGTGACGACAAGGATGTCGTGCTCGCCCACATCAAGCGTGAAAAGCTCGGCAAGGTCGACACCGGCGGCAAGATGCCCAATGGCCAGACCATTGTGGAGATCTACCGCGACGGACTTGCCAAGCAAGGCAAATTTGCTTTCGTTGAGATCATGACGAGCAAACCGGGCGCCAAGCCGGAAGCTCAGATCCCAAAGCTCAACGGTGTCACTCGTTTTGAACCCTGGGGCTGGACGATCGGCACCGGCTTTTTCCTGGACGATATCGACACCACCTACACCCGTTATGCTACGACCATGATCATCGTCGGCCTCATCATCCTGGCGATCACGGTCACGCTCTCCACCCTCTTTGCCCGTCGCATCCACGCCCAACTGGGCGGCGAGCCCGACTATGCGGCTGCGATGGTGAATGCCGTGGCAAAAGGAGATCTGACCCAGCATCTGGCCGCCGCACCGGCCGGCAGCCTGATCAGCGCCCTGAGTGACATGCAGAATGAAATGAAAGACCTGATCTCACAGATCCATGGCCAGTCTGAAGCCCTGAAGCACGCTGCTTCGGAAATCAACACCACCATGGAAGAAATCAACGCCTCTTCCCTGCATTCTTCGGAAGCAACCTCCGCCACAGCAGCCTCCGTGGAAGAGATGGCGGTCAGCGTCGGCATGATTGCCGACAGTGCCCGCGACACCGAGGCGCACTCAAGCCGGGCCGCCGAGCTGGCCAAGGGCGGCACCACCCAGATCGCCGCCGCCGCGACGGAAATCCAGAAGGTCTCGGAACAGATTGAATCGGCCTCCGCCCAGATCACCGAGCTGGCCGAACGCACCCGCCACATCGGCGGGATCGCCAATGTCATCAAGGAAATTGCCGCGCAAACCAATCTGCTGGCCCTGAATGCCGCCATCGAAGCGGCGCGCGCAGGTGAGCAAGGGCGCGGGTTTGCCGTGGTCGCCGACGAGGTCCGCAAACTGGCCGAACGCACCACCAAAGCGACCAGTGAAATCAATGAAACCATTCTGGCCGTACAGGCGGACACCAGTGCCGTCGTCATCAGCATGCAGGCCGTTGCTCCGCAGGTTGCCCACGGCGTAGCGCTGGCCGATGCCGCCGCCCGCTCCCTCGAAGAAATCAGCGTGACGACCAGCGCGACCCTGGAAAAGATCCATGACGTGGCCCATGCCACTGCGGAACAAAACCAGGCCAGCAACAACATCGCCGCCAACATCGAACGCATCGCCAGCATGGTCGAAGAATCGGAACGCTCCGTGCGTGACGCCAGCGAAGCCGTTGCTTCACTCAGCCACATGGCCCACGACATCAATTCAGCCCTGGCACGTTTCCGTCTATAAGCCGGCCTCAGCCGGGCGGCACGCGTGCGGGTTGAGGCAAGCCGTGCGCGGCGGCCATCGCCATCCCCAGGCACGCCAGCCCGATCCCGGCGAACACTGGTGGCAGACCGTAATGATCAGCAGCAAGGCCAATGCCGATCGTGCCAAGCGGGCCGGGCAGAATGGTGACAAAACGCATGGACGTGACCATGCGTCCGAGCAAGGCGTCCGGTGTCACCACCAGACGCAGGCTCAGGTAATTGATCACGTACAAGGTGCTGCCCGCATTGAAAACAAACAGCGCCAGACCGGCAGCCCAGGCCGTGGCATGCCAGTCAGCCTGCGGCACGCCATAGAACAGGTAACCGGCGGCGGCCAGCGCCACACCCGATACCAGCGCATTGCGGAGACCGAAACGCCGCGCCATGTAATGCGCCAGTGGCGCCCCGAGCAAGCCTCCGAGCGCACCCAGTGTGTTGATCAGGCCAATGGACGCTTCCCCCAGCCCCAGATTGCGCGCGGCATGGAGCACGTAAAGCGCCTTGAACGCGTCCGACAGCATGATCCACACGGCCACCACGCCCACCAGACCACGCAACATCGGCGTATGCCAGACCAGCAGCAATCCTTCCCGCATCTGTGCCACGAGTGAAGTACCAGCATGCGGCTCAATCTCTTCACGCAGGCGGATGCTGCCAATGAGCAGCCCGGCGGCCACGAAGCTCGCCGCATCCACACTCACCGCCAGAGGCGCCCCCACCCAGGCGATCAGGAGTGCGGCCAGCGCCGGGCCACACACTTGCGCCACCGAACTCGACGCAAACAATTTGCTGTTGGCAGAAACCAGCCCATCCCGCCCGACCAGCAATGTCACCAGAACCTGAGTCGCCGAACCGCCCACGGCTTCAGTCGTCGAAACGATGAAGCCGACGCAATAGAGCACCGCCATCGACAGGAACCCGGCCTCGAACCCGATCGGCACAAGTGCCAGCCCGGCGGCGGCCACGAAATTGAACAAGACGGCCAGGCGTTGCTTGCTCGCCCGGTCAATCCACGCCCCCGCCGGCAAACCGATGGTGATGAAGGGCAGCAACTCGCAGGCGGCCAGAATGCCCATCTCGGTCGCCGACGCATGCAACAGGCTCACCGCCGTCAAGGGCAGTGCCATCATCGACACCGCCGTACCGAGCGCCGACAGGGTATTGGCGATGAACAGACGCAGAAACCCGGCGTCACGCCACAAGGAATCAGGGGAAATCAAGGCAAGGAAAGGCGGAAACGGCATGGGGGCTGGAGTGTGGCCCGGGCCCGCCAGACGGTCAAGACCATGCAGCATCACCGAAACCGTGCAAAGCGCTTTGACCATTCCACCGGGAATGCTCTAATCTCGGATTCCGAAATCCGCTTCAAATTTGGTTTTCCCATGGACATCCCGCGCTACATGCAAGACCTCGGCCGCCAGGCCCGCGCCGCTTCGCGTCTGATGGCGGCGGCCTCAAGCGAGGCCAAGAACACGGCGCTTCGCACCATTGCGGCCAAGATCCGCGCGCGTCGCGAGGATCTCCTCGCCGCCAACGCCCGCGACCTGGAACAGGCCCGCACCGACGGTCTGGCGCCCGCCATGCTTGATCGCCTGACTCTCACCGCCAAGAGCATCGAATCCATGGCGGCCGGGCTTGAACAGATCGCCACCCTGCCTGACCCGGTCGGGGAAATCACCAACGTGAAACGTCGTCCCTCCGGCATCCAGGTTGGTCACATGCGCGTCCCGCTGGGGGTGATCGGCATCATCTACGAAGCACGCCCGAACGTGACGGCAGACGCCGCCGGTCTGTGCCTGAAGAGCGGCAATGCAGCAATCCTGCGGGGCGGCAAGGAAGCCCTGCTCTGCAACCAGGCGATTGCGGCCTGCGTGCGTGAAGGACTGGAGGAAGCGGGGTTGCCTGCAACCGGCGTGCAGGTGGTAGAGACTACCGACCGCGCTGCCGTCGGCGAGCTGATCACCATGCCGCAGTTCGTGGACGTGATCGTGCCGCGCGGCGGCAAAGGCCTGATCGAACGCATCAGCCGCGATGCGCGCGTGCCAGTAATCAAGCATCTGGACGGCAACTGCCACGTTTATCTGGATGACGAGGCTGACGCCGCCAAGGCCCTGCCCATTGTCGAGAACAGCAAAACCCAGCGCTACGGCACCTGCAACACCGCCGAATCCCTGCTCGTCGCCCGTTCGCGGGCGGCAGAACTGCTGCCCGTCATGGGGGCCATGCTCGCGGGCAAAGGCGTGGAAATGCGCGGCTGTCCCGAATCGCTGGCCATCCTTGCGGAGGCCGCCATTCCGGCGCAATTCCTGAAAACGGCGACCGAAGCGGACTGGTCCGAGGAATACCTCGCGCCCATCATCGCAGTCAAGATCGTGACGGGGCTGGACGAAGCCATCGCTCACATCAATCACTACAGTTCAATGCACACCGACAGCATCGTCACCGAGAACTACACGAAAGCCATGCGTTTCCTGCGTGAAGTGGATTCGGCCTCGGTCATGGTGAATGCCTCAACACGTTTTGCCGACGGTTTTGAATATGGTCTGGGTGCCGAAATCGGCATCTCGACCGACAAGATTCACGCCCGTGGTCCGGTAGGACTGGAAGGCCTGACCTCGCAAAAATGGATCGTGTTCGGCAATGGAGAAGTTCGCAAATGACCCAAGAATCAGTTTCCGCCATCCTGATGATCACCGGCATCATCCTGCCGCTGGCGGCCTGGAAGAATTTCCGCAAGCCCGGCGTCCCGTTCTGGCGCTTTACCCCGCTGCACAGCGTACATAAATACCTGCACCCCGTCGGCACCGGCTTGTACTGGTTCGGTCCGATCCTTGCGCTGATCGGTCTGGCCATCCGCTGGGCTCCGCTCTGAGGAATCGCGAACATGCGCTGGAAATGCCTGCTGCTATCTGGCTTATTCTTCACATTGAGCACGGGATCCATGGCGGCTGAAGTCGCCGGGATTCATTTCGACGAGAAAATCCGCCTCGGCGACAGCGAACTCGTCCTCAACGGTGCTGGCCTGCGCAACAAACTGATCTTCAACATCTACGCCATGGGGCTGTATCTGCCACAGAAAACCTCCACGGCAGCAGGCATTCTCGCCAGCAAAGGGGCTCGTCGCATCCAGCTTGTGACCTTGCGCGAACTCACCGCGGAACAGCTCGCAGA
>JAGTRY010000011.1 GCA_018262235.1 Pseudomonadota bacterium | reverse complement strand
AAGACTCCTTGATCCAATCACGATCTTTGAGTCTTGATATTCCAGATGGTTCACGTCACGATCTGGCTATCTGATACATTTTTCTACACCCTCGTTAGACCACATTTTTCTATCCACACTTAGCAATGACAATTGATTTTAAAACCACCCCCGTCGAAGTTGCTCAACGACAGCCCCATCCCTTGTCACCGGTCCGACTTGTCGACCTCTATTTTCACCCTAAGAAATATTTCTCGAACACCCAATCACTTGATCGACTAAGCGCACTGCTTATTGCAGCTGGCCTAATGGGTATTTCTGGATCGATGGGGCAAATAGATAAAAAAATCATTCAGGCCGAACTTGGTCATGCGACCACGAACTGGGAAGCTATGAGCTCATGGTTGCTTTCCTCGTGGGGGAATTATTGGCTAACCGTGGTCTCGACCGGATTAATCGGAGCTGTGTTTCTTTGGTTCCTAGGAGGGTGGTGGTACAAAAAACGCCTTCAGTGGTCTGGCGCGGCCGTTCCCTCACCCCGCCTTGCTCGCCAAGTTTATGCTCTGCAAGAGTTGGTTATAGCTGGCCCGACAGTGCTAATAGCATTAGTTCAAACCGCATTATTCACAGATTATCGTGAAGCCTGGCTGTCAGACGGATTTTGGAGTTTATCTCTTGCCGTTTTCATTTTTTGGTCTTGCTGGACCAGCTATTGTGCTGCGACAACCGCATTCCAACTCTCAAAGCCTAAGGCACGAATTTGGTTTCTTGTTCTTCCTGTTTTGCTTTATGTCGGCGCAATTGGTGTATTCGGGGCCTTATATGCATTGGTCAGTGGCAATGCGGTCTAACCCTTCCGTCGAGAGGGACCGCCCACAAGCTGCGCTTGTGGGTTCCCTTCGGAATAAAAGGGGCCAGGCTCGAATTAAATCTAGCCTTGTAGGGCAGGTCATTTACCCGCGCTGGCGAACATGACGCCCCATTCCGCGCGGGTTACGCCTGCGGCTAAACCGCCCTACGCCTGAACGGCCGCTTTCCGATATTTCGACCGACCACACCGGTTCGTCAACCGACAGCTCGTCGCCTGCATTGTCGAAGAGTAGAAACATGAACACCAAGGCATACCCTTGATCTCATCGCTTGCTGGATCACTTGGCAAGCCATTCACCACGCATACCACGTCACCCCGAGCATGCTGCTGCCGCGCACCCAGCGGCCGTATTCGCTGTCGGCGCGGCCATTGCGGCGCATCAGGTTGAGCCAGAGTTTGAGGCTGTCGTTCAGGTCGTAATCGAGCATCTCCACGCCTTTGATGCTGTCATCATCGAGGGCCGTAGGGCGCAATCGAAGCGAAGCGCATTGCGCCGAATGCTTGAGCTACTCATCCGGCGCAATGCGCGCCTATGGCGCTTCGATTGCGCCCTACTTCATCCGCTTTCCCATTCCCTGAGTGACTTCTCCGGGTCAAGAGTAGAAACATGAATGCCAAGGCATACCCTTGATCTCATCGCTTGCTGGATCACTTGGCAAGCCATTCACCACGCATACCACGTTACCCCGAGCATGCTGCTGCCGCGCGCCCAGCGGCCGTATTCGCTTTCGGCGCGGCCATTGCGGCGCATCAGGTTGAGCCAGAGTTTGAGGCTGTCGTTCAGGTCGTAATCGAGCATCGCCACGCCTTCGATGCTTTCATCATCGAGATTGCGGGTGAGGCGCAATTTCCAGCTCACGCCAGCGGAATCGCCGTTGCCCAGTTGCAGGCCGAGGTAATGCCGACGCAGCGGCGCGGGTTCGCTGATCAGTTCGCCGAGTTGCGGGTCGGCCAGCCCGCGTGGTTGCGTGCCCAGTGCAGCCGTCGCACGACCAAGTTGTGCGGCTTCGGCATTGTTCAAACCGCTGCCGTTGCGCCACAGCTCGGCATGCAGGGTCCAGTCGTTGTCGAAGGTGTACGCGGCGCCGATCACCCCCAGCACGCTGCGCCTGCCGGGCTGATTGCGCACTTGCCAGCCGGTCGGGCCGGATGATTCATAGGGCATTGACACGGTTTTCCCCTCACGCCAGGCCAGCTCGCCGTAGACCAGCATGGCATCCGTCGCAGTCCACTGCACCCAGCCCTGCCAGGACGCACTGGCCCCCGGCGTTGCGGCAACGATGGCGGCAGCACTGGCGTCCTCGCCGACCCAGTCGAGCTTGAGGGCATCCATGCGTTGCGTGCCGCTCGCACGGTGGCCGCGCCCGAGCTGGCTGATACCGGTGATGGCGAAGTTGCGGTCAAGCTGCCAGCGCGTGCGCAAGAAATCCTTGCCGGCGATTTCGCGTTTGGGATTGGCCTTGTTGTTGTCGGTGAAGAAGGGATTGGAGGGATTCCAGAACATCGCCGGGCCCCATAGCAGGACCTCGCGCCCGCCCTGCAGGCTCAGGCCTTCACGCGGGCGCCAGCGTAGCCAGCCTTCGTTGAGCCAGCTTTCCGCATGCGCTTCCCCCGGCGCGGCAGCAAGTGCCAGACGTGGCCGCAGGGTGCTGGAAAATTCTTCGTCCTGCCAGACCAGATCGGGACGCAGTTCGGTATTCCAGACATGATCCGGCTGCGTGGCGATGCGCTGGAAGGGACTGCGTGCCCAGGTATCGGTACTGCTGCGAAAGCTCAGGGCTTCGATGCGGGTGCTGAGTCCGTCTTCGGCGCCCAGGCAGGCCAGCGGCAAGACAAGGAGAAATGCCCGGACAAGTACGGCAAGGCGCTTCATTGGTTCAGCTCGAACAAGGATGGATCCGGCCGCTTCACCCGCACGCTGCTGTAGCGCAGGGTGGTGACATTCCCGGCGTTGATCGCATCACTGATCAGCATGCGGCTGACGAAGGGAATCCGGTGCCCTTCGTAGACGATCTCGTTGGCATACTCGAAGCGTGCCGATTTGAAGAGCTTGCCGGATACCGTGTAGAACTCGGCCTTGATCCCGAGCTTGCCCTTCTCGGAGATCCAGTAGCGGATGCGGTCGTAGGTGGTGTTGCGAGCCTTGGCCTTGAGCGCCAGCACCGTGCAGGCTTCGCCATCCACATTTTCCGTGCCGACGATTTCCGCTTCATAGTCAGCCGCGTAGTGTGTGGCGGCCACGTCGCCATTGGCGGCATTGCCGATCAGCCTCTGGCGTGGCGAAAGCGGCACCGGCCGCTGCAGGCCGGGTCGCACGAACCACATGTTGCGGCCCTGCATGACAATGCGTTGACCACGCATCTTGGCCGGCTCGGTGTACTCGATGCGTGAATTGCCATCCCCGGCAATCGCCTGCATGACCCGGCTGGTGTCACCATCGCCATCATGTGAATCAATGCTGATCAGCCAGGCGACACCCGGCAGGTTACCGCCACGTGCATGGTCGGCTTCCGCCAGCAAGGCATTGGCATCGATGGCGGCATGCGCCAGCATGGGCAAGCAGCACAACAAGACAAATACATATTTCATGTCAGCACCTCACACATGCCCGAGGGCATCAACGATTTCAATATGTGCTGCGCGGCGTGCCGGCCAGCACGCCGCCAGAGTGGCGACCAGACACAGCACCAGCAGCGTGACGCCCAGCATCGAAGGCAATACGCTGATGCTCAAGGGCACCGGGCTGCTCGATGACGGTGGGGTATAGGAAACGTGCCCGAGGGTGATCAGCAGTTTGACCAGCAGCGTCAGCACCACGCCCCCCAGACTGCCGAGCAGGCCGAGCAGACTGCCTTCGGCAGCAAAGATCCGTACCACGGCCCAGCGCTGCATGCCGAGCGCGCGCAGCGTGCCGATCTCGCGCACCCGCTCCATCACGCTCATCGACAAGGTGTTGATGATGCTCATCAGCACCACGACAAAGACGATCACGAACAGGAAGGCGAAGATCAGGTCGAAGAGACGTTTGACCTGCCGGTAGTAGTTCGAGAGTTCCACCCAGGTCTTGATGTCCACCTCGAAGCCAGCGGCGGCGAGTCTGGGGGCCAGCACCGCCCGGGCAGCGTCGGCATCAGCGTCTTCATCGAGCAACACCACCACACGACTCGCGCCCCTGGTATCAAGCAGCTTCTGCACGTAGCTCAACGGCAGGCGCAGGGATTTGTCGTTGGTCGCCGCCGTGCCCGTGTCCCAGACCCGCAACACGTCCAGATCCAGCGCGTTGATCTGCCCTTCCAGGGTGTTGGAGAGCGTGACCAGATTGCCCCCGGCCTTCACCCCCAGGCGCTCGGCCAGCACACGACTCACCAAACCGGCGCCGGGTTGGGCCGGATCAAGCTTGGGGCGGCCCATGCCACGCCGCCAGATGCGGTTGGCCAGGGCCGGGTCCTCGCCCTCGGCAATGAAGATCGTCGACAACTTGCCGTTGGAAACCAGGCCCGACGCAGACAGGCGCGGCGACACAACCTGGACGCCGGCTTCCGCGCCCAGCACCTGGGTCAAACGCGCCAGCTCGGTTTCGCTGAAGAGGAATTGCTCGGGCTTGAGGCTGCCCTGCTCGAAGAAGCCCTTGCGGGCAATCGTCAGATGCCCCAGGCCTTCGCCGTAGATCGAGCCCAGACGCAGGCCGTTGTATGAATTATGGATATATCCGGCAAACAGGTTGATGGCGGCAAAGCCCAGCGCAATGGCGATCAGTGTCGCCAGACTGCGCCGGCGGTTTTTCCAGAGATTGCGGAGCGCAAGTTTGAACGCAATCATGCGGCGACTCCTTGTGGCAGGGGAATGCCGTCCGGTGCGTCGTGCAGCGCGCCATCCGCCAGACGAATGACTCGCTGCATGTAAGTAGCCAGACGCGGGTCGTGCGTGGAAAACAGGAAGGTCACCCCGTGCGAACGGTTGAGCGCCTGCATCAGTTCGATCACCTGTTGCCCGGTGCGGGCATCCAGATTGGCCGTGGGCTCGTCAGCAACGACCAACAAGGGATCAGTGACCAGCGCACGGGCAATCGCCACGCGCTGGCGCTGGCCGCCAGAGAGCTGATCCGGGCGATGCCGGGCAAAATCCGCCAGACCGACTTCGGCCAGGCGCTGACTTGCCAGCAGATGCGCGCGGCTGTGTGATTCACCGCGGATGATCAGCGGCAGCATGACGTTTTCAAGTGCCGAGAGCACCGCGATCAGGTTGAAGCCCTGGAACACGAAACCGATGGCGCGATTGCGCAGTCTGGCGCGTGCCGCATCGCCGAGCCCGCCAGTATCCCGACCATCGATCCGCACGCGCCCGGCGCTGGGGCGATCCACCAGTCCGATCAGGTTGAGCAAGCTGCTCTTGCCGCTGCCCGAAGGCCCCCACAGCGCGGTGAATTCGCCGCGTCCGATCGCCAGACTGACCCCGCGCAAGGCCGGCACGTCGGTGCTCCCCAAGCGATAGGTCTTACGCACATCCTGCAGTTCAATCAATGCCATGGTAATTCCCCGTCGAAATGACCGGATCAGTGTCGTGAGCCCCCCGGCTCCGGGACAGTGGCGTGTGACGGTTTGCCGATAGGCCGGGATGAATTGCGCAGCGCGGCGATGAATGGCGGGCCGCACCGGTTCGACCCTTCGCGTTCGCCATTGCCGTTCTGCACCGCAACTTTGTCGCTTCGTCTGCGCAGGGATGCGCGAGCGGAAGCGGCCCGGCAGGATGGCCGCCTCTTCAATCCCGGCTGGAGTCCGCCATGTTGAACATCCTGCAGCACACCCCGCTCTGGGCCTTCCTGGTCCTGGCCGTGGTGGTCACGCGCGGCGTCAGTGCGCGCTTTGATCGTGTCGTTCCCGTGCGCAAGGCCGTTGCCTTGCCGCTGTTGATGCTGGCCTGGTCGCTCTGGCGCATGCTGGCCATGCCACAGCAGGCCGTGCTGATCACACTGGCCTGGTTCGTATCTGCAGCACTGGCTTTCCTGTGCTGCCGCAAACGGGGCTGGCCGCGCGGCTTGCTGCTGGATGCCTCGGCAGAGAATCTTTACGTGCCGGGCAGCATCCTGATCCCGCTGGTGATGGGGCTGCTGTTCCTGAGCCACTTCAGCTCGGAAGTGATCCACGGGATGTATCCCGCCTGGGGTGGCTCCACTCCGGTTTTGGCAGGCTTTGCACTTGTCTATGGCAGCGTGAGCGGCCTATTCTTCGCCCGGGCCGTTGCGATCTGGCAACTTGTGGCAAGTCGGCGCATCGCCGGGAGCTAAGCATGGCAAGCGTGAATGAATTGATCCGCAAACTGATCGTGACCGCGCTGGTCAACACGGGTATTGCCGCCATCATCTGGGCGCTCGGGATTCATGCCGACGCCCTGAAGATATGGGTCGCCACGCAGTGCATCGGTTTTTCCTGCATGCTCATCTCGCATGGCTTGCACCGTACGCTCTTTCACGCCCGGCACGGCTGGAACGCGCTCCGCATCACGCTCTCGGTCATCCTCGGCGTTCCGCTTGGCGCCGGGATCGCCTTCCTGATTGGCGTACCCCTGGATGGCGACACGTTCGAGGCGGTCCTCAGCAATCTGTGGCGCTACGTATTGCTGAGCGCGGCAATCAGCCTCGTCTTCCACTTTTATTACGCCAACCAGGCACGCCTGAAAGCGCTGGAACAAGCCAGCCGTGATGCCCAACTGCGCGAGTTGAGCATCCAGAAAGCCGCGCTGAATGCCGAACTGCGGGCATTGCAGGCGCAGATCGAGCCGCATTTCCTGTTCAACACGCTGGCCAATCTGCACAGCCTGATCGGACGCGATGCGGAGGCCGCCCGCACACTGCTTGAACAGCTCAACGATTACCTGCGCGCAACCCTCGCACACAGCCGCGCCGAGCGCGCCACCCTGAGCGATGAATGTCGCATGCTATCGGCTTATCTGGCGATCCAGGCCCAGCGCATGGGCGGCCGCCTGAGCTGGCACATCGATGTTGCGGACGCCTTGCAATCCCGACCGTTCCCCCCGATGCTGCTGCAACCCTTGCTGGAAAACGCCATCGTGCACGGCGTGGAGCCCAAGCTCGGCAATGCCTGCGTGACACTGCGCGGAGTAGAAGCCGATGGCATACTCAAGCTTGCGGTGATCGACGATGGTCCGGGTTTCGGCAAGCCCGGCGCATCCGGTGTTGGGCTCGCCAATGTGCGCGAACGGCTCGCAGCATTGTATGGCGGACGTGCCCGGCTGGAGATCCGGAACAACACCCCTTCAGGAGTCATCGCAGAACTATGGATACCGCTCGACGCCCCCGCGCCCTGATCGCTGATGACGAGCCCTTGCTCGCCGCTGATCTGGCCACCCGCCTGCAAGCTGCATGGCCGGAGCTGGATCTGGTGGCCGTGGTGCATCACGGACCAGCAGCCGTCGAAGCCATCAGCCGTCTTGCCCCGGATATCGCCTTTCTGGACATCCGCATGCCGGGCCTGTCTGGTCTGGAGGTGGCGCAAGCGGTAAAAGTCCCGCAGATGGTTTTCGTCACCGCCTATGATCAGTACGCCGTCTCTGCCTTCGACATGGCCGCGGCCGATTACCTGCTCAAGCCGGTCAGCGATGCCCGCCTGGCCGAAACGGTGCAACGCCTCAAAACGCGCTTTGCCCAGGCCAGCCCCGCGCCGGATCTATCCGCCCTGCTGCACGAACTGCTCGGCACGCGCAAGGAATACCTGAAATGGATACGCGCCAGTGTCGGCCCTGACACTCACCTGGTCGACGTGGCAGAGGTGCTGTATTTCCGTGCCGACGACAAATACACGGTGGTGCAGACGCTGGATCGCGAATACCTGATCCGCATGCCGCTCAAGGAATTGCTTCCGCAACTGGACCCGAGCGCGTTCTGGCAGATCCACCGCAACACGATTGTCGCCACCGGTGTGATCGCCAGTGCTCGCCGGGAGCTGACCGGACGGGTCACCCTCAGCCTGCGCGGCCGGCCGGAAACCCTCACCGTCAGCCGGGCATTCGCGCACTTGTTCAAACAAATGTGAAAAGCATGGACATCACCTACCGCCACGACGCCCAGATCTCCGTTGAAACAGCCATCGACCTGTATCGCCGCTCCACGCTCGGCGAACGCCGCCCGGTGGACCGGCCGGACATCTTCGCCGGCATGCTCGCCCATGCGGATCTGCTCATCACGGCCTGGCACGCTGAACGCCTGGTGGGCATTGCGCGCACGCTCACCGACTTCAGCTACGTGGCCTACCTCGCAGATCTGGCGGTTGACTCCGAATACCAGAAGCATGGCATCGGCAAACGTCTGACACACGAAACCCGGCAAAGGCTTGGGCCGGACTGCATGCTGGTCGTACTGGCGGCACCGCAAGCCAATGCGTATTACGCGAAGATCGGTTTTGAACACAACCCACGCGCGTGGGTACTCAAACCAGATCAAAAGCTGTCACGCTGAAACTTGAGCAGTCAGAGGCTTTGAGTCTTACAGTGAAAGGCGATTGCAGCTTCTACGAGGTCTCTGATGAACACGCACAGAATTTTCCGGGTTGGCATGACACTGCTGATCCTTGGCGCAGGCGGCCTTGCTGGCATTCAAGCGGCGGATACCCCGGCGGCCAACGCGCTGCAGGTCAATGCGCAAAGTTTCCGCTGCATCCGCCAGATGATTCCGGTGCGCCACTTCTATGTCGACAATCTGCTGGGCAACACGGCCGGCACACTGGCTGCCGCCAATGCGCCCAAGGGCGCGATCTATCCGCCCGGTTCGGTCGTACAGCTCGTCCCAACAGAAGCCATGGTCAAGCGCGAAGCCGGCTTCAGCCCGGTCACCGGCGATTGGGAATTCTTCGAACTGGATGTCAGCACCAGCGGCTCGACGATCCGCGCCCGTGGTTTTGCCGACGTAAAAAATCGCTTCGGCAAGAACTGCTTCGCCTGCCATGTTCCGGCACGCGACCCTTGGGACTTTGTCTGCGAAGATACGCACGGCTGCGCCCCCATCCCCATTGATCATCGCATGACCGGAGCATTGCAGCGCGCCGACCCGCGCTGTGGCGCACCCGAACCTCAGCCTGGAGATGCCATGGCCTTGTTCAAGCTGCGCACCCTGGTCATCATCGGCAGCAGCCTCGACTGGATCAAAAGCCTTTTCTGAAACGAAAAAACCACATAAACCAGCCGAACCCGTTGAATCACGTCTCAGAACGTGCAAAATGACGTGGTCCCGGTAATCCACGCCACGTTCCCATATCACGGGTGATTTTGTCCTTCGGGAAACAGCCCGGCGCGTACGACGCGCTCATTGATCCAGCCAGTGAGGTCTCCCGTATCCATGGCTATCTTCATGCCGCTTTTGCGTCACAGGCTTCTGCCGCTGCTGGGCGTCTTGCTGACGTCCAGCCTGCTCAGCGCACCACTGCAGGCGGCAGAAAAGATCGAAATCGCGGCCTTCGAATACCCTCCGATCTATCAGGACAAAACCGACAAGGGCCTGGCCGGGGATCTGGTTGTAGCTGCATTCAAAGCGGCCGGCATCGATGCCGAACTGAAGTTCTACCCGGTGGCCCGCATGGTCAACACCGTGGCGGAAGGCGGCGCGTACTGCGCCATTGGCGGAACCGTCCTGTTCGAGCCCCCCGAAGTCGCGAAATCCCTCAATATCGCAGGGCTGGTCCTGTACGTCTCCCAGGTTTTCATCTACGACACCCGCGAGCATCCCGAAGGCATCAGCTACAGCCGGCTCGAAGACATGGGGCGTTACCGCATCGGCCTGCTGAAATCCAGCGGCGTCATGAAGATCCTGGAAAAGGCCCGGAGCCTGAACCTCGAACCCACCGGCACCCATGAAAGTTCGGCCAACCAGTTGAAACAGGGCCGGATTGACGTCTGGGCCATCGTCGACCTCACCGGCGAGATGTACTTGAAGCAGTTGTTCCCGAATGAAGCCCGCTTCTTCAAACGCACCAAGGCATTCAACCGGGGCGACGTCTCCCTGGCCTGCTCGCGCAAACTCGATCCGGGCAATGAATACAGCGCCCGTTTCCGCGAAGGACTGGCCCGCATCAAGGCCAATGGCACCTACCTGCAGATCATGGCCCGCTACTACGGCGGCAAAGCCCTGATCAACAAGGATGCGCTGCCTGAGGACGTGCATTAGAGGCTCGGCACCTGCCTGCAAAGCTCCCGCAGGAAGACCTCGCGTCTGCTTTCAACGCAATTTCAGCCCGTGCACAGGGCACGACTAAGCTTCAGCGAAATCCTGTTTGTAGGATGCCCCCCTACTTGCCTGCAAATGGCGGCTTCCGGGACCGGTCAGTTGTCGAGTGGAACCCGCGGTACAGCCTGGCGCCGCAGTTCTGGTTCGAGCTTGTCCAGATATTCGGGCCACAGCCGGCGCAAGGTCCCGTAGGTGTGCCCGCCCTCTACGGTCAGCGTGCGTCCCTCAGGGAGCGCGTCCGCCAGCAGGTCGTGAGACCGGACGAAAAGATCGGATGTCCCGTAGCCCAGATAGATCGGCGGGAAGCGCTCGGGATGCTCGTTGTAGCGCTTGATCCAGGCCCACATGTAGCGCTGCCAGTCCGCCACGGTATGCGGCCCCGGCTCCCAGCGGGCCAGGCCACCGGCACTCTGGATCTCCGTCACGATCCCGCCCCAGCCCAGAAACGGACTCAGCAGAATAATGCCATCAACATCCTCCGGATGTTCGATCTGCAGGAACAAGGCACCGAGCCCGCCCATCGACGTGCCGGCCACCCATATTTCCGAGTAACCCTGCTGCCGGGCCGGCACGATGATGTCCTCATGCAGCCGCCGTCCCAGCGTCTCGGATTTGTAATAGCCGAAGTGGGCGTCGGGCGCGACCATGTCGAACGGCAGGCCGCGCTCGATCACCTGATCCACCAGCCCTTCGCGCTTGAAGATCGCATGGTCGCCGCCGATGCCGCGCAGAAAGATCAGCAGCTTCTTCCCACCCTCGGCAGGCTTCGCCGGGTTCTCATAGCGCAGCACACCAATCGACACCTCGCCCGTGGACGCACATCCCGCGGCAAGCACCATGAGCACGGCTAACACCAGAAACCGGACGACTTGCGTTGCGTTCATTCTTGCGTCTCCTGTTTGAGCTGATTTTCCGCAGAACTACTGAGCCAGCCGGTGAGGGGGAGAGACGACACGGGGAAATCGTCGGTTTACCGGAACGGGCGCGTGTTGTAGGGCGGGTTAGCCGCAGGCGTAACCCGCGCGGAAGCGGTAGACCACGCCCACATGGAAGATTGTCAGCGCGGGCCATTGACCCGCCCTCACCCGCTTCAAACAATCCGTGCCTGACCCCTTTTCGCGATGCTGGTTCGTCGTTCCTAACGCCTTCGAGAACATTCCGGCTCGCATGGTGACAGTGTGGTTTGAAAAGGGAAAACTCAGCAACGTAATCATCCGCCTCCCCGATTCATCATTTCAAAAATTATCCAGTTACCTGAACCGGCGTCTGGCCCAGTATCAGCGGATTGAGAAATTCGCCGGTCCACAAACCGACATCTACGGCAAACCACTCGCTGTATGGGCAGTCAAAAATGGCTTTGTCACAACCAGCGCACAGCCAACCGAGGGCAAGCCAATAACTGTGTTATGGTCTGACCGCTTATCCCGGAATTAACCAGCCACGCAGGGCGGAGTGCCAACTTCGCCACCTCTTGCTCAGGCCCAAGGATATGCTCCGGGCAATTCGTAGGGTGCGCATTGCGCACCATCCCAACGATCCATCTGCAGCCAAGCCGATATAAGAACATCCTGCGGGTTCGAAGCAAATTCCGCGTGCGCGGTGCGCACCCTACCTGTCTCAGCGTTTCCTCACAAAAGGAAAGATCACAATAACTAAAACGACGAAGACCGCATTGACCAAACCTTTCACGCAATTCGCCAAAAATTTGCGCAGCCAATCGAGTGGGTTTGATGAAAACCTAGGCGGAAAAGAAAGGCGATCGGCTTTGACGCTCACGATTTGCATTGCATCACTCGCAAGGCGTTCTATTTCAGATACTGAGTGGTGACAGAAAGACTTGGGCCTTTCAATCTTTGCCTTAAGGTGGAGTTGATTTTCAATCACTCTTCCTCCCCAAGCTTCAACTCCAATAATGCAGAAGTCGCTTTGAGTCAGTAGGAGATATCGGTAATCCCCCTCCCGCATTTCGCCGCCACTGCTAAGCAACTGGGTAAAAAGGATTCCTTTTGTTTCATCAACGGCCCAGTCCCACTCCACGGGTGGTACGCGGAGAGGCTCTACTCCCAAAGCGTCGAAGTCAATACCTGAAAGTTCTGCTTCTGAAAGCTGTCTTTTAATAAACACCATTTGGATGCCTATGAATTCGAACGGAGTCTATATCAGATAGGGAGCACACCGCCTGGGAGCGCGAAGCGACCCATCGTGAGCCCCCAAAGTGTGACGGTGGGTTGTTGCTTTGCTCCGAACCCATCCTACTTTATCTCAATTTCATACCACAACGTCCGCCACTTTTCACCAATCTCCAGCGTAGCGCGCTCGCTGCCGGTCACCCTGATTTCCTCGCGCCGCTTGCCCCGCTCGTCCAGCGCCCAGGCGCGGACGCGGCTGGCAGCAACGGGCAGCGTGATGTGCGCAGCGAGGCCTTCGACGACAGTCGGCGCGCTACCGAATGAGCGGCCGACGGTGGTTTTCTTTTCGTCCAGCCAGCGCTGGCCGGTGTTCTCGACCTGACCCAGCGCGCTGATCAGCACGCGGCCGGGGCCGGCGAAGTCACGGCCTTCGATCAGATTGACCATGAGCACGCCCCAGTCATTGCGCGCGGCAAGCAATTCCAGTGTGACGCCATGCGCATCATAGGGCTTGCCCAGCCGCGCACCGATGAGGCCCTTGCTGCGCGGGCTGTCGATGACAACGGTCTTGCCGTTGACGCCATCAAGGCCCCAGACGAGTTCGCCGGTTTCACTTTTCACCGGCAGTGGCAGGGCCGCAGCGGCGGGCGTGGTGATGTTCACCGCGCCTTGCAGCACGGCATTGCGCGGCGCACCGAGGTTGTCGGCGCCGGGCATTTTGTAGCTGGCGCGCAGGGCGTCGATCCAGGCCTGTTGCGGCGGCAGCGCCTGCGTCTTCGCTTGGGCGGCGCGAATGTCACCCCGACGGAAGAGTGCTGCGGCACTGAGGAAGCTGGCCATCTTGACCGGGTTGGCGTGGCTGTCGAAGAAGCGGTCGATCATGCCGCTGTCCCACTTCCTGTCGTGCGCGCCGAAGCTGTAAAGGAAGAGGCCGTCCCAGTCCTGCAGCGCGCCGTAGGCGGCGGCGAGCGGCAGGGCTTCGGCCTGATACTGATTGGGATTCGGGTGGTTGTATTCGGTGACGATGAAGGGCTTGCCGGGATAGCGGCGCAGGGCCAGATCGGCCAGGGTGCCGGCGCCGTCAATGCCGGCCATGGGCGTGTTGCCGATCTTCCAGTTATCCATGTCCCAGGGCTTGCCGGGGAAGTTCGGGTGCTGCCAGTAGGCGTGGCCATCAACCACATCCAGCGCGGCCTGAATCGGCGCGGGGCTGTAGCTGACCTGGGTACCAACGATGAGCGGCTTGGCACCCAGCTCTTGTTTCAGAAAGGTCTGGAAACTGCGCCAGTAGCCGTTCTCCACGTCCCACAGAAACTGGATCCAGTCCTGCTGACCGGCGCGGGTGCGGCTCATCAGATCGCCGCTGCCGATGATGTCGACCGTGCCGGCTTCCAGCGATTCGCCCGGCTTCAGGCCCAGCACGCCGCCGGGGCGCAGGCTGGCCGAGGCGATCTGCAGGCGGCCAGTGAGCTGGCCTAAGCCGCCGAGGGTGAGGCGCGCCACGTCGTCGCCCTGCGAGGGCGCGAAGGTGATTTTGTAATCCTGCCAGCTCGTGCCGACTTCAATCGTCTGATCCCACAAATGTTGCCAGGGGGCGTGCGCCTGCATGGCTTGCAGACTTAGTTTCAATGGTTTATCCGCGCGCAGGCGCAGCGTCAGCGTGTAGGGCTGATCCATCTTGAAGGCGAGGCGGTTCTGGTGGAGCTGGGTGTGCCAGTTCTCGCGGCTTGCGGATGTCATGACGAGATCAAGACCGTCGGCGGTCTGGCTCAGGCTGGCTTTGGCGCTGTCGATCAGCTGCAGGTTCCAGCCGGCTTCGCCGCCTTTCACGTTGGGCGTGGCGTTGAGCATCTCGGCGCCCAGAGCCTCTTCGCGCAGCCCCCAGGCTGCACGCAGCGCAGCCGTGTCTTTGTATTTCGCGCGCAGCCAGCTTTGCCACTGGCGCTGCAGCTCGCCACGATAGGGTTCGGTGATGCCGTTGAGGCCGCCGGTGCGCCACTCGCGCAGGAGGCCGTTTTCGTTGTTGATCTCGATGAGCGCGACGGCGGGTTCTTCGATGTAGCGATTGCCGGTATAGGGATTGCGATGCAGGAGCAGCTCACGGGCGTAGTCATGCTGCATGGCGATCATCGGCGGGTAGAAGTTGTCCACGCCCTTCCAGTATTTCGGCGAGCCCTCGCCCCAGTCCTTGAAGCCCGGATACTTGCGGCCCACGTGCAGGTTCAGGTCGGCGTAGATGCCTTCGCGCTTCAAGGCAGCGATGAAGTAATCCATGCGCTCCAGCACCTCGGTATCGAAGCTCTTGCCGTCCTTGAGGAGCAAGCCGTTCGGCGCGACCGAGGAATCCATGTGGTGGAAGCGCACGACGTTGATGCCGAAGCGGGCCATGCGCGCGGCGAGTTTGTCGGCGGTGGCGTGGTCCGGCGCGGTCGAACCGAAGACGATGTTGCCGCCCAGCAAGCGGATGCGCTCGCTGCCGGCGTACAGGTGGCCGTCCTCGACGCGCACAAAGCCGTGCTTGCCGGCGGGTTTCTCATTCCACGCGGAGAGGTTGGTGAGATTGGCGCTGGCACTGGGGGTGTCTTCTGCCCAGGGCATCACGAAGGGAAACAGCTCGCCAGCGATTGCCAGCCGGGCTGGCAATGCCAGGCAAACCGTCATCACGGCAAGGATCAGTCTGCAGATCACCATTTCTTCATGCTCCGAATTGCTGGACGCAGAAAACTGCGCCAGGGATTTCCCCAGGAATCTGTCCGGCGCCTGTACACCAGGCTTTGACAGTGCCTCGCTACAGGATCGGGAACAGCCTCTTACAAACACTTACAACTGCATCGTCACCCCGGCAAGCGTGTGCCGCGTTATTGCTAGCGGAGGACACAACTTTATCTGGAGATCGGTCATGAAATCGACCCGTACATTACTCATTGCATTATTGACCGCCACCAGCTTGCTGGCCCCGGTAGCCAGTCAGGCGAAAACCATTTTCGAACGCTTCGCGCCGCCCCTCCTGCCCATTCCCGTCCCTGTCCCCGTACTGGTTCCCGGCCATGTCCGCGGAGGTGGCGAGGTATGGGTCAGCGCCCCGCCGGTTCCGGTCTGGCGTGGAGACGATTACCGGCGTGAGCGCCGTTATGACCGTCGCGAATGGCGTGAAGACCGGCGTGACTGGCGCCATGACCGGCGCGACTATGATCGCTACGACCGCTATGAGCACCATGACCACTACGATCACGGCGGTCGCCGGTACTGAAATCCCCCGTACAGCACTTCCTGGACGCCAATGGGCGCTTTGATGCGCGCACGGCTGACGCACACAGCAACAACCGCCTACTGTTGCGCCTACCTTTTGATCTGGAGAATTTCATGGCCCATTCCCGCTTGCTGCTCGGCTTGCTTCTGACCAGTGCCACCCTGCTCGGTTCGATCCCGAGCCAGGCCGAAGTCAATGTCGACATCCGTTTGCCCGGCGTCGCCATCAGCCTGTTCCCGGCGCCCCCACCACTGCGCTACGAACCTTTGCCACCCCCACGCCACGGTAAGGTCTGGCGGCCGGGCTACTGGCGCTGGAACGGCCATACCCATCTGTGGGTCGCCGGTTTCTGGGCGCCCGAGCGGCCCGGTTACGTCTGGATTCCGGAGCGCTGGGAGCCCCGCGGCAATGCCTGGGGCTTCACGCCAGGCCGCTGGGAACGGCATCGTGAGGACTGGCGCGAAGCACAGCGCCACGAAAACGAGCGCTGGGACAACTGGCGCCGCGAAGACATGCGCCGCAAGGATGAGCGGCGCGATGAACGCCACGATGATCGCGGTCGTGACACGCCGCAACGTGACTTCCGTCAGCAAGACCATCCGCGCCACGACAATCGCCGGACCGACGAACACCGTCCGCCGGATCGACGCGACGATGATCGTGGCGGCCCCGACCATCGCCGCTGATACCTGACAGACCATGCCATGTGCCTTGATCTTCTTGGCATATGGCATGCTGGCGGCCGCTTATCCGCCCTTCACACCATACACCCCGCCAATCACCAGATACTCGCCCTCGCCCTGCAACTTGCCGGGCAGCACTTCGGCACAGCAGATGATCTTGGCCAGCGGCACATCGGTTGCAATCACCCGATCCCCGAATTCGCCAGCACGCTCCGCATCGCCCGAAAACGAATTGACGTTATTGAACAGAACGAGCTTTTCGCCATCCTTCATGCCGAGGAACTCGTGCGTTTCCCAGCGGTTCACCCCGCGATACAGATGAAAATGCGCAAGGCCCGGATAACGCCGCGCCAGCTCCAGCTGGGTATAGCTGTAGACCAGATCCAGCTGGGCTTCCAGCGCATTGGTGTTATAGAGCCCGGTGGCCCGCTGCTCCAGATACAGGTTGTAGGCATCGCTGGAGAAATCACGGATCGGCGCGCGATGATGGCGCGGCAGAAGGCCGAAACGTGACTCGACCCAGGCCTTGAGGACGGCGCCCTCCACACTGTCGGCATTGAAATGCCAGCCACGGATGAGCTTGAGGTAATTGAGCTTGCCGCGATTCTTCGGCATGTCAGGCGCAAAGCCCGCATCCTCCAGCGCCTCCAGCCGGAAACACATCGTCATGTAGTCATAGAACAGCTGCACACGTTCATCCGCAGACTCGCGCGCATCGAGCATGCGGAAGAAGTCGCGATGCAACTCGGCCACACCATCAATGATCAGCGCGGTCGGGTTCTTCTGGAAGGTGTGACTGCCCAGGATGACTGCCGGCAAATTGCAGCGGTTGATGGAAAGTCGCGCCCAGGTCGGCAGGGTCGGATTGTCATGCGGGTTGTCGCCATCCCTACACAAGTCCGCTTGTTTGTCGCATGCCACACTGTCTCCGGCCATTTTCATTTAAATCTTTCTCCTTGTTTTTCAGCATGTTACTTAGTTTTTATGAATTCTGGCACAGGCGTTGCGATATGCCTTGCGAGCCGTCAGTGTCTGTGTTGATCCAGATCACGCAACACATATGCCTGACCCCGAACAACTTACCCCGCAAGGAGAAGCACCATGGCAAAACTGCGTCAATGCGCAATTTATGGCAAAGGTGGTATCGGCAAATCCACTACTACCCAAAACCTCGTGGCCGCCCTGGCCGAATCCGGCAAGAAGGTCATGATCGTCGGTTGCGATCCGAAAGCCGACTCAACCCGCCTCATCCTGCACGCCAAGATGCAGAACACGGTGATGCAACTGGCTGCTGAAGCCGGCTCGGTGGAAGATCTGGAACTCGAAGACGTGTTGCAGATCGGTTACAAAGGCATCAAATGTGCCGAATCCGGTGGCCCGGAACCCGGCGTGGGTTGTGCCGGCCGCGGCGTGATTACCGCCATCAACTTCCTCGAAGAAGAAGGCGCGTACTCGGATGACCTCGACTTCGTGTTCTACGACGTACTCGGTGACGTGGTATGCGGTGGTTTCGCCATGCCGATCCGCGAAGGCAAGGCCCAGGAAATCTACATCGTATGTTCGGGCGAAATGATGGCCATGTACGCGGCCAACAACATCGCCAAGGGCATCGTGAAGTACGCCAACTCGGGTGGTGTGCGCCTGGCCGGTCTGATCTGTAACAGCCGCAAGACCGACCGCGAAGATGAATTGATCATGGCCCTGGCTGCCAAGATCGGTACCCAGATGATCCACTTCGTGCCGCGTGACAACGTCGTGCAACACGCCGAAATCCGCCGCATGACGGTCATCGAATACGACCCGAACGCCAAGCAAGCTGACGAATACCGCGCACTGGCCAAGAAGATTGTGGACAACAAGCTGTTTGTCATTCCGAAGCCTTGCGAAATGGAAGAGCTCGAAGAGCTGCTGATGGAATTCGGGATCATGGAAGTCGAAGACGAAGCCATCGTCGGCAAGACAGCCGCCGAACTGGCCGCCTGATCGGAAGCAAAGCCTCAACCGAAGACGTCATCCCGCCTCACCCCGGGATGACGCCCGAGTGAATATTCAACGCTTGTGCCCCGTGGCGAGCTATAGCCCGGTGCAAAGGAGAATCAAAATGTCTGAGCTCACCCGCGAGCAAGCCCAGGCCCTCATCGAAGAGGTGCTGGAGGTTTATCCCGAGAAGGCCAAGAAGGACCGTGCCAAACACCTGATGGTGAATGACAAGGAAATCACGCAATCCAAGAAGTGCATCACTTCCAACCGCAAGTCCGTGCCGGGCGTCATGACGCAGCGCGGTTGTGCCTACGCCGGTTCCAAGGGCGTGGTCTGGGGTCCGATCAAGGACATCATCGACATCTCGCACGGCCCGGTCGGCTGTGGCGCCTACTCGCGTGGTGGCCGTCGCAACTACTTCTCCGGCACCTCGGGCGTGGATTCCTTCTGCGACATCAACTTCACTTCCGATTTCCAGGAAAAGGACATCGTGTTCGGCGGCGACAAGAAACTCGCCAAGCTGATCGACGAGCTGGAAGGCCTCTTCCCCCTCTCCAAGGGGATCTCGGTGCAATCCGAATGCCCGGTCGGCCTGATCGGTGACGACATCGAAGCCGTTGCCAAGAAGAAAGCCGCCGAAATCGGCAAGGTCATCGTGCCGGTACGCTGCGAGGGTTTCCGCGGCGTGTCCCAATCGCTGGGCCACCACATCGCCAACGATGCGGTACGTGACTGGATCATCTCCAACCGTGACGGCAAACCCTTCGAAAGCACGCCGTATGACGTCGCAATTCTCGGCGACTACAACATCGGTGGCGATGCCTGGGCTTCGCGCATCCTGCTCGAAGAGATGGGCCTGCGTGTTGTGGCACAGTGGTCCGGCGACGGCACCCTGACCGAAATGGAAAACACCCCGAACGTGAAGCTGAACCTGCTCCACTGCTACCGTTCGATGAACTACATCAGCCGTCACATGGAAGAGAAGTACGGAATTCCATGGCTTGAATACAACTTCTTCGGTCCGACCAAGATCAAGGAAAGCCTGCGCGAAATCGCCTCGCACTTCGACGAGAAGATCCAGGAAGGCGCCGAGCGCGTGATCGCCAAGTACACCCCGGCAATGGATGCCATCATCGCCAAGTACAAACCGCGTCTGCAAGGCAAGAAGGTCATGCTCTACGTCGGTGGTCTGCGGCCCCGTCACACCGTGGGCGCGTACGAAGATCTGGGCATGGAAGTGATCGGTGCCGGTTATGAATTCGCGCACAACGATGACTACGACCGCACCATGAAGGAAATGAAGGACGCCACCCTGATCTATGACGACGTCACTGGCTACGAGTTCGAAGAATTCGTCCGTCAGCTCAAGCCGGATCTGATCGGCTCAGGCATCAAGGAAAAGTACGCCTTCCACAAGATGGGTGTGCCCTTCCGCCAGCTTCACTCCTGGGATTACTCCGGCCCGTATCACGGCTTTGATGGTTTCGCCATCTTCGCCCGCGACATGGACATGACCGTGAATAACCCGTGCTGGGGCATGCTCAAGGCGCCCTGGCTCAAGGATGAAGCCGAAGGCGAACAGAAAGCAGCCTGAATTGCGCAAGCGCACGTAGCCCGGATGCAGCAAAGCGGAATCCGGGGCAAGCCAAGCCCCCGGATTCCGGCCTGCGGCCTTCATCCGGGCTACAAATGAACCCCCTTTCTACCCGCGTCCACAGCTAGTTGGCCGGGCAAGGAGATGCAAGATGCAAACCGTCGAAGATACCAAGCCCTGTTTCCCGCTCTTCAACGAACCGGAATACAAGGAACTGCTCGCCAACAAGCGCGAGAAATGGGAAGAAATGCCCTCCAAGGACAAGGTTGCCGAAACCTTTGCCTGGACCACCTCGCAGGAATATCAGGATCTGAACTTCAAGCGTGAAGCCCTGACCATCAACCCGGCCAAGGTCTGCCAGCCGCTCGGTGGCGCCCTGTGCGGCCTGGGTTTTGAAAAGACCATGGTGTACATCCACGGTTCGCAAGGCTGCGTGGCTTACTTCCGCACCTACTTCAACCGTCACTTCAAGGAGCCGATCGCGTTCATCGCCGACTCAATGACGGAAGACGCCGCCGTGTTCGGCGGTCAGAAGAACGTGCATGAAGGCTTGCAGAACGCCACCAAGCTGTATGGCGCCAAGATGATCGCCGTGTGTACGACATGTATCGCCGAAGTCATCGGGGACGACCTCGGCGCCTTCATCGGCAACGCCCGCAAGGAAGGCAACGTCGAGAAAGACTTCCCGATTCCCTACGCCAACACACCGTCCTTCGTCGGTTCGCACATCACCGGCTGGGACAACATGTTCGAAGGCATCGTCAGCTACTTCACGCAGACGACCATGGACGGCAAGGTCGTCGGCAGCAACAAGAAGATCAACATCGTTCCGGGTTTCGAAACCTATCTGGGCAACTACCGCGTCATCAAGCGCATGCTGAAGGAAATGGATGTCGACTACACCTTCCTGTGTGATCCGGAAGAAGTGCTCGACACCCCGGCCAACGGCGAATATGAAATGTATGCCGGCGGCACGACCATCGATGAAGTGAAGGACGCACCGAACGCCATCACCACAGTGTTCCTGCAGCCGACCACGCTGGAAAAGAGCCGCAAGTTCGTCGAAGGCACCTGGAACCATGAAGTGCCCAAGATCAGCATCCCGATGGGCGTGGAATCCACCGACGAATTCCTGATGAAGATCTCGGAAATCACCGGCAAGCCGATCCCGGCCTCGCTGCTCAAGGAACGGGGCCGTCTGGTTGACATGATGACCGACTCCCACGCCTGGCTGCACGGCAAGAAGATGGCGGTTTTCGGCGATCCGGACTTCCTGCTGGGCCTTGTGAAGTTCATGCTGGAACTGGGTATCGAGCCGACCCACATCCTCTGCAACAACAGCAACAAGCGCTGGGAAAAGCAGATGAAGAAGCTGCTCGAATCCTCGCCCTACGGCGTGCATGGAAAGATCTACCCCGGTTGCGATCTGTGGCACCTGCGCAGCCTGTGCTTCACCGACAAACCGGACTTCATCATCGGCAGCACCTACGGCAAGACCATCCAGCGCGACACCCTGCACAAGGGGCCGGAGTTCGAAGTGCCGTTGATCCGCCTGGGCTTCCCGATCTTTGATCGTCACCACCTGCATCGCATGACCACGCTGGGATATGAGGGCGGCATGTACATCCTCACCACCCTGACCAATGCCGTGCTGGAGTTGCTCGACCAGAAGACCAAGTTGATGAACAACACCGACTACAACTTCGACATCGTGCGCTAACCCAACCGTAGGGTGCGCGGTGCGCACCCTACAACGCTCCCGACTACCCTCTGACACCCGAGCAAAAAATGGCCAACATCATGGTTCGTAAAAGCGCAGACGGCGGATTGTCGTTTTATCTGCCCAAGCGTGACATCGAGGACAGCATCATTTCCATCGAATTCGACACCCCGGAAAAATGGGGCGGCGAGATCCGGCTCGGTAACGGAGGCATTTACTACATCGATCCGATTCCTGCGCCTGCACGCCTGCCCATTTCAGTACGGGCCAGACGGGTGGACGGAGTGGAATGACGTAGGCCGGAAAAGCGAAGCGCCTTCCGACGTTCTGAATCGCATTGATGTCGGATGGCGCCTACGGCTTATCCGACCTACGCAATCAAGGAGAAACATCATGGCAATGAAGATTCTTGTCGCCGAATGCAGCAGCTGTGGCGATTGCATCAAGGTCTGTCCCACCGGCTCGATCTTCGAGAAGGGCGGCATCGTCAAGATCAAGGCAGATACCTGCAACGAGTGTGAAGACGGCGAAGACGGCCCGAAGTGCCAGTCCACCTGCCCGTCAGGTGATGCCTGCATTGTTTATATGTAACCGGTCAGACCGTAGGGTGTGCACTGCGCACCATTTGAGTGGCGCGCACACGGTGCGCAATGCGCACCCTACTTCCACCAAGGAGCCCCGCCATGACCAATACCTCCATCACCCGCGAAGCAGCACTGCGCATCGGTCTGGCCGCACGCGAGTTGAATGTCACCCCGCGCGAGCTGACGCTCGCCCTGGCCGAAAAGATCGATCTGCCGCTGACCGAAACCAAGCTGGCGACCTGCTCGGTCGAGCTCCTGCGTGAAGCCATGGATGGCGATGGCGGTATCTGTGTCGCCGAGAAGGAAGACCTCAAGCGTGCCGTACGCCTGCTCTGGGGCGAAGGCGTTTCCGGCAGCGAACTGCCGGTACTCGATGCGTACAAGGAAGGCGACATGCCCGGCTCGATCCGCTTGGCCTGTGCCTCCAACAATGGCGAGATCCTCGACGGCCACTTCGGTTCCTGTGAACGTTTCCTGATCTATCAGGTCTCCGCGACCGAAGTCCGCCTGATCGGCTTGCGCTCCACCCTTGAAGCCGAGCACGCCGAAGACAAGAACGTCGCCCGTGCAGAACTGATCAAGGATTGCCAGGTGCTCTATGTGCAATCCATCGGTGGTCCGGCCGCCGCCAAGGTAATCCGCGCCAATATCCACCCGGTGAAGATTCCGCAGACCGGCCCTGCCCGCGCCAGCGTTTCGCGCCTGCAGGAGAGCCTGGCCAGCCCGCCGCCCTGGCTTGCCCGCGTGATGGGGGTCACGCCGCCTTCCCTGGTGAAATTTGCCGAGATGGAAGAGGACTGATCATGTCCGTCACCCCCGAGCTGCTCGCCACCGTCAGCGCCGCACTGGCCAACGGCAATGCGCAACGCCCCGGCGTTGATGTTGCGTTGCGCGAAACCTTTCCCGGCCTGGTGTTCACGCTTTGCAACGACAATGACATTCCTTCGCGCCTGAAGCCGGTGGCGGAAGGCGAAGGCTTTGCCCTCTACGCCATCAACACCAGCAGTCACTGCGCCGCGCTGACAGCCAACCTTGAAGGAGCGGGCGGCCTGGCCATTGCCCTGATTGATGATGAAGACTGAAGCCCCCTGCAGTTGCCTGCAGCAAAGCGTTGAAGAACGCGACCGTTACGTCAGCTTTGTCGGCCTCGATTGCAACGGCCAGGCCCGTCGTCTGGTCGACATGCTGCGCCCGTACATGGACGATCCGGACAAGCGCAATGCCTTCTGGCAACTCTTTGCTCGCAAGCTCAATCCGGTCAGCGGACCGACCCATGACGAACTGTTCCTGATCCATGCCCACATCAACATCCTGCGCGATCAGCTCGAAATACATGACGATCAAGCCGCCCTGAGCCTGCTAGATCAGATTGAACAGGAATGCTGCTGAACTGACTTACCACCCTAACCCTGCTGACGGACCATGACCATGCCCTTGAAAGACTACGAAGCACGCGGCCTCCTCCTCAACGCCAATCTGAACGAACCCTGCAGTGACGGCAAACTGACCGCCTACCGCGGTGAGCTGATTCTCGTCGAAGGTGAAGTCATTGATGCCGCTGGGCGCCGCAAACCGCCGGCAAAGATCCTGCAACAGGTCAGCTTGCTGGCCGATGCCGGTCAGCTCAGATTCATCTCGGGCATGATCGATGATGTGGCCGACCTGCCCGTCTTCATCTCGCAATATGGCAAGGACATTGCTGTCGATACACTGAGCCTGCTCTTCGTGCTCAACATCGACAAACCGGCAAGCCTCAGCCACGGCAGCAGCACGGTGTATCTGCTCCCCCTCGATGATGGCCTGCCCTGGTCCGAACTGATGCAGCTGGCTGGTCTCGAAAAGGCCGACATCAAGAGCCTCTCATCCGCCGACAAGGTTCAAGCCATCTATCGCGAACTGACCGGTTTCCACCCCCGCAACGCGGTAAGCGTGGAACTTGCCACGGTCGCCAGCCTGAGCAATGGCAAGCGGCGTGAAATCCGCGGCGCAATCTGATGTCATCCAGATAAACCGGAAAGGAAGCCCCAGCATGTGTGAATGCAATAGCAGGGAAACGCCAGCGTCCCTGCATGAGAAATTCTGTCGTATCACCCGCGGCATTCCTTGCAAGGCCGTTCATGCGGTCATGGGGCTGATCCTTGGCAAGACGCCCGCCAGCGGCTGTGGCTGCGGCGGCCACGAAGCCGGCGCCGAGGCCTGTGGCTGTAGTGGCCCGGCTGCGGCGGATGCGCCCGCCAAGAGCAAGAAATCCGGCTGCGGTTGCGGCGGTCACGCCTGAATCGGCGAAACCGGGGCTGAATCCCGGCCTGCGCCGGGATGGGCCACGTTCACCCGTAGCGGCGCGCAGCCTCCACGGCCAGGCCCGCACCGATACTGCCAAACAGATCGCCTTCGCAGGCCCGCGCTTCCGGCAGCAAGGCGGCGATCTGTGCGCGCAACTGCGGCACGCCACTCCCGCCGCCGGTAAAGAAGATCGTATCCACCGCGTCGGCCGGCACGCAGGCCTGCACCAGCAGCTCGCTGACCGTCTGCGCCACGCGCGTCACCAGCTCATCGGTCGCCGCGGCAAAGTCTGCATGACCGATCTCGGTCCCCAGCCCGGCCCACAACTCGCCCAGATCTAGTCGCGTCGTGGCGGCGCCCGACAAGGCAATCTTCGCCTCTTCCACCTGCAGCGCCAGCCAATGCCCGGCACGCTGGTCGATCAGCCGCGAGAGCCGGTCAAGCTTGTCACGCTCGGCACTCATCCGGTAGATCTGCTGGAAATCCGTCCACGCCGCACGGCTGTATGCCAAAGGAATCGTGTGCCAGGTCGCCAGCTGGTAATACAGTTGTGACGGCAGGATGGCACCGTTCAGGGTCCGGCTGCCCAAGCCCAGCAAAGGCATCGCGCAGGCCAGATTCAAGGCCCGGTCGAAATCCGTTCCGCCGATATGCACACCGCCATTGGCGAGCAGGTCATCCCGCCGCTCACTGCGCTGCGCGCGTTCCGGCGACAGGCGCACCAGCGAAAAGTCCGCCGTGCCACCGCCGATATCGGCGATCAGCACCAGCTCTTCGCGCTGCAAGCTGCGCTCGTAATGAAAGGCCGCGCCAATCGGCTCGAACTGGAAACTCAATTCACGAAAGCCGACCGCCCGCGCAATCTCTGCCAGGGTGTTTTCGGCCTGCTTGTCGGCCTCCGGTTTGCCATCCACGAAGAACACCGGGCGGCCGAACACGGCACAATCAAAGGGCCGTCCGGCTGCCGTTTCGGCACGGCGCTTGAGCTCGCCAATGAAGGTCGTCAGCAATTCGCGGAAAGCCAGCGAACGCCCGGCCACCTCGGTCATCGCATCGATCAGGCTGCTCCCCAGCAGGCTCTTGAGCGCGCGCACCAGGCGCCCCTCGTACCCCTCCAGATACTGCGCCATCGCATCGCGGCCAAAATGGGTACTACCTTCGTCGGCATTGAAGAACACAGCCGAAGGCAGGGTTTGCCGTCCACCTTCCAGCGTCAGCAAAGTCTCTGCACCGGGGCGCAGATGTCCAACAGTGGAATTGGAGGTGCCGAAATCCACGCCACACGCGCGGGAAGGTGCGTCAAACATCTTTGAACTCAAAAACAGGCCGGGGCGGGATCATACCGGACGCGCCCGCCTTCTTCGCATCCGGACATCAAATCTCCCGAAACAGCCCCGTGCGGAAACACCTCGCAAACTTGGCAAAACCGCACGGGACCGGGATTGCGCAAGGGTTCCCCACCGCCGAATCTGCCTGCGCTTGACCTGGATCGCGACGCCGGAAATGCACGCCCGTCATACTTCTGCATGCCATCCTCACTGCCGGAACCTTCATGAAAATCGCGCTTTCCACCAAGGATTTCAAAACCATCAGTGGCCACGCTGGTCAGGCCCGCAAATGGCTGCTTTACGAACTGCCCGACGCCTCGGATGCCCGGACGGACCTGCCCGCTCCGCAGCAGATCGACCTGCCCAAGGAAATGGCCATCCACCACTTCAACGAAGACGGTCCACACCCGCTCGATGGCGTCACCCTGATCCTCACCTTCAGCGCCGGCGACGGTTTCTTCCGCCGCATGGCCAAACGCGGCGCCAAGGTCGTGCTCACCGGCGAACCCGATCCGGCCACTGCGATCCGTCACTACCTCGCCGGCCACGACCAGCCCAAGCCGCCCTTCGACATCACCACCAAATTCTGCAAGCTGCACGACCTGTTCTCCCGCCACAAATGATTGCCACGCTGCATGAGGTCGCTGGGCATCCCGTCCCTCGATCCGTGCAGCGCGTGGCGACGACAACCGCTGCGCTACGCACCGGCTTCAATAAGGCGTTCCATCCTTATGCACGAACTGCCATTTCCCGTCGTGCCCCAGAACCGCCTTCAAGTCATCGTCGGGGTAGCTGACGGAATCTCCCGCGCTGCGGTCGCCGATTTCGAGATAGAGCACCTCCGCGTCGCTGCGGTTAACGAGTTGATGGGCATTCCCCGTCCCCGCCCTGAATCCCGAACACATCCCTGGCGCAAGCGGTGTTTCGCCCTGATCGGTGACGAGAACCGGATGGCCTTCCAGAATGTAGATAAATTCATCCTGCGTCGCATGCGCATGGCGTAGCGCAGAACCCGCTCCCGGCATCAGCCGCGTGAGGTTGACGCCGAAATTGGCCAACCCGAAAAAATCCCCCAGCGGACGTTTCTCCCGCCCCGCCATGCGCAACGCAAACGGCTCAGGATAGTTGCTCGGCTTGGTTCTTGGCGGAACATCCAAGGCGACAACCGCAACCGGTTCTTCCTTTTGAGACATGGAGACTCCGAAAATGAAAGGGCTAACGAATTCGCATATTCGACCCGTTATGAACGGTCGAAATATCGAGAAGCAGACGTTCAGGCGTAGGGCGGGTTAGCCGCAGGCGTAACCCGCGCGGAATGGGGCGTCATGTTCGTCAGCGCGGGTCAATGACCGCCCTACAAGGCTTTGCCGAGGTAGGTAAAACGCCGTACGAACACAATCTTGAGTTACGCGTGCGCAGTGCGCACCCTACAAGGCTTACGACTCGGGAACGCATTCCGGGTTACGGCCTTAAAGATCATTACGAATGCTCTCTAGCGACACTATTCTAGAACTCAAGATTTTCATGTCGGCAACCGTACAGTCCCCCAGTTCTGAGTTGATGTAATCAACAAGTTCCGGAATTTCAGAGTCGGATCGAAGAAAAATATACTTAACGTCCGATGGCTCAAATCTCAGCATGCAATGTTGCTTTGTCTGAGTATTGAACTGTTCCCTATTGTCATTTACATCAAGGTCAACACGCCTTACCCAAGGCACAACTGGTGCATTGTTTGGGACATAGCGCCACTCATTTTCTTGATAAAACTGTTTCGGCACAGGAGGTGGCGGAACAGAGCTCAAAATAGGAAGCCATCCCTCAAGCGGCTTTATGTAAGAGATGATGTGATTCGTGTCGTTCGCTCCATTGTAATAATGGGTTTCCGTATTAGGACGTATGTTGGTTAGCACGTTTCGAACGGAGGTCGTAAGCGGAGATGTGGATGACAGATAGACCACCGGGTTCAACCCGTTTTTCCGCCCCCACTCCAAGCTCATACCCAAGCCATACTCACCATAAAAGGCGACGTGTTGATTGATTCGTGACAGAGGAATATCGCAAAAGCACACCATTGGATAGGCGATATGCCCAATTTCCGTGTTGTACCAAGAAAAATCTTCTAGACAATATCGCGGCCAAAAACCTTCAACCAATATGGCCTTGAGAGCGTCAATCCCTCTAGTAAAGTGAAACAACGTACTGGATCGAGGATTCATGAACGAGAGCCAATGTTGAAATCAGGGGGAGCGGGAAACTGCGCACCGCGTACGGCGCACTCTGAAAAATCCGGCACGACTCGTAGGGTGTCAATGAGCAAAGCGAATTGCACCGTATGAACATGCGTGACGTTAATCCACCCAATCCGGCGCAATTCGCTTCGCTCATTGTTCCCTGCGGCGCCCTACGAATGCCCGCTTCCGACATGGCAAGCCGAGCGTCTGCCCAAAACTGATTGTACGCACTCGGCATCTATTCAACACGTAGGGTGCAATAAGCGTTAGCGCATTGCACCGAATTTTGGCGCGATAATCTGCACGCAAGTTCTTTTGCCGAAAGCTTCCGGTGCAATGCCCTTCGGTTATTGCACCCTACGAACGTCCGCTGTCGGCATGTGGCGCGACCGTCCGCTCCTGGCCGATTGTACGCACTCGGCATCTATTCAGGAAACACTGCCCTCGGCGCAACAGCTCCCGGGTTTGGTAGGACGTCAATGAGCGAAGCGAATCGCTCCGGATGTCGCCAGGCATAACCCCAACCATCCACTGCGTTTCGCGTCGTTCAACAGCTCTCGCCTGACGCCCCGGCTCACTCCAGCAAAGCCACCGCCTTGACCTGCGCCCACACTTCCTGCCCGATAGCCAAGCCCAGCTGGCTGGCTGAGAGGCGGGTGATGCGGGCAGTCAGCGCGGCGTCTCCGGCGACGAGACCGACCAGGCATTGCGCCGGGTCGTCGGTAGGGGCGATGCCGGTTACCCGGCAGATGAAACGGTTCTGGATGCTGGAGGGATTGTTGCCACTGAGCGCAATGGAGACGTCACGTGCCAGGATCCGCAAGCGCACGGGCTTGCCGATGGGCAGCGGGCGCTCGGCCACGAAGATTTCGCCGCCGGAAAACTGCAGACGGGTCAAATTCCATTCCGGGTCATACCCGATCACATTGGCCGCAATCACTACGCTGCCTTCATGATCGCGGGCCAGGGGCAGATCCAGCCGCGCCAGCGTGGCGACCAGCGGGCCGCTGGCCTGTACGCGCCCCTGCCCCAGCAACACCAGATGGTCGGCAAGGCGCGCGGCCTCTTCGATCTGGTGTGTCACGTAGAGCATGGGGATTTCGAGTTCGTCGTGGAGTCGCTCCAGATAAGGCAGGATTTCCTGCTTGCGCGCGGCATCCAGCGCAGAGAGCGGCTCATCCATCAACAACAGACGGGGGCGTGTCAGCAAGGCGCGGGCTATCGCCACGCGTTGTCGCTCGCCACCGGAAAGGCCGTCCGGCGAGCGTTTGAGCAGGTGCTCGATGCCGAGTTTGGTTGCCACCGCCAGAATGTCATCCGCATTGCCGTGCGGATTGGCGCGACGCATGCCGAAGGCCAGATTGCGCTGCACGTTGAGATGCGGAAACAGGCTGGCTTCCTGAAACACGTAGCCGATCTCGCGTTGCCAGGTCGGGACGAAGCGGTTCTGCGCACTGTCTTGCCAGACCGTGCCATTGATCGCGATGTGCGCCTGCGTGGCGCGCTCCAGCCCGGCGACGCAGCGCAGCAGCGTGGTCTTGCCCGAGCCCGAGTGGCCGAACAGCACGGTGACGCCGCGCCCCGGCAAAGCCAGTTCCACATCCAGAGAGAAACTGGCAAACGCGTGCTGGACGCGCAACACAATACTGTCTTCTGATTGTCCGGAGCCAGCATCGAGACCGGCATCCTGATCAAGCGTTTGAACCATCATGCACGCCTCGCTTGGGGATTCAGGGTGTACAGGGCGAGCAGGACCAGGAAGGCAAACACCACCATGCCGCCTGCCAGCCAATGCGCCTGCACATATTCGAGCGCTTCGACATGATCAAAAATCTGCACCGATACCACGCGGGTCTGCCCCGGAATGTTGCCGCCGATCATCAGCACGACGCCGAATTCGCCCACCGTATGCGCAAAACCGAGGATCGCTGCGGTGAGGAAACCCGGCCGCGCCAGTGGCAGCACCACGGTACAGAAACTGTCCCACGGGGATGCGCGCAGGGTGGCCGCCACTTCGAGCGGACGCCGCCCGATGGCCTCGATGGCGTTCTGCACCGGTTGCACCACGAAGGGCAAGGAATAGAAGGTGGACGCGAGCACCAGCCCGGCAAAGGTGAACGGCAGCCTGCCCAGCCCGGCAAGCTCGGTCAGGTAGCCCACCGGCCCGTGCGGCCCCATCAGCAACAACAGATAAAAACCCAGCACTGTCGGCGGCAAGACCAATGGCATGGACACCAGGGCGCTGATCACGCCGCGCAGACGGGACCGGGTATGGGCCAGCCACCACGCAATGGGCGTACCGACGATGAGCAGCAGCACCGTGACGGTACTGGCCAGTTTGAGCGTCAGCCAGATGGCTGACCAGTCTTGGGAATCAGGCATCATGTACGATTTTCATGAAGCGGAATGATCGCGAACAAGCGGCTTGTCGCGATGCCTGACCCGGACCGGAGATGCCCCCTATTGCACAAGGCAGACATGTCCGGCCACGGGCTCAAATCAGGGCAGGATCAGAACTCGTACCCGTAGGCCTTGATCACGGCGCGAGCCTTGTCTCCTTGCAGATACTTCAGCAAGGCAGCAGCGGCGGGTTTGTTGGCGCCCGTGCTCAGCAGGATCGCATCCTGGCGGATCGGGCTGTATTGGTCTGCCGGAACCACCCAGCCGGAGCCGGAGGTCAGTGCGCCGTTTTTCCACACTTGCGACAGCGCCACAAAACCCAGTTCGGCATTACCGCTGGCGATGAACTGCTGGGCCTGCGAAATGTTTTCGCCCTGCACGATCTTGGCTTGCACCGTGTCATACAGACCGAGCTTCTTGAGCACTTCCACGCCGGCAGCGCCATAAGGTGCCGTCTTCGGGTTGGCCAGCGAGAGGTGTTCAAACCCCCCCTTCTTCAGCACTTCGCCCTTGGCATCGACATAACCGGGTTTGGCACTCCACAGCACGAGCTTGCCAATTGCATAGGTGAAGCGACTGCCCTTGACACCGGCGCCTTCGGCTTCGAGTTTGGCCGGGGTTTCATCGTCTGCCGCAAGGAAGACTTCGAAAGGAGCGCCGTTCTTGATCTGGGCGTAGAAAGCCCCGGTGGCGCCGGTCGACACCAGTGCCTTGTGGCCGGTGTCCTTTTCAAACTCGGCGGCAATCTTCTGGATCGGCGCAGTGAAGTTGGCCGCCACCGCGATCTTGACTTCATCGGCCAGAGCGGGCGTGACCAGGCAAGCGGTCAGCAACAGGGAAAGCAGATTCTTCATGGCAAACATCCTTTCTATTTGGAAGGGGAAATCATTCAAACGTACACAACATGACACTGGAGGCCTTGAACACCGCACACGCCCGGCTGCCCTCCTTCAATCCCAGTTCATCCAGCGCATCGCGGGTGATGATGGCGCTCACCGTGCGCCCGGCGGGCAGCGCCAGCACCACATCCACCGCGACAGGTCCCTGGTGGATGCGCTGCACCTCGCCCCACAACTGGTTGCGTGCAGACAAACGTACGCTGTCATCCGTGACCAGGATCACCGCAGAGGAATTCACCCAGGCATGCAATTCGCGTCCGATGTTCAAGCGCATCTGCTCGGCACCTTCTGCCGAGATCTGCGCGACGATTTCGTTACGCCCGTCAAACCGGATGCCCACTTCATACGTCACCTCGCCGGCACGCAGGGTCGTGACCGGGCCGACAAACTGGTTGCGCGCACTGGTACTCACGCTCACGCTGCGCATCAGGCGCTGCAGCGCCAGCGGGTCTTTCACATCCGGCTTGGCCAGACTGGCCGCCACGCGATCCAGCGCGTGCTGGTATTCGGTTTCCATTGCGCGGAAAGCGGCTATCACCCGCCTGCCGTAATCCGTGACCTGCGTCCCGCCGCCATTGCGACCACCGACAGCACGCTCGACCAGTGGTTGCTCAGCCAGGTTGTTCATCGCATCCACGGCATCCCAGGCAGCCTTGTAGGAAAGCGGCACTTCCTTGGCGGCCTGCGAAATCGAGCCACACAGTTCTATCGCCTCAAGCAGGCGGATGCGCGTATCGCCCAGAAAACTGCCAGTATTCAGATCCACGCCGAAGCGGCCAATCATTTTGTTGGGTTTCATTTTTCGCTCTGCGAATGGGTTATCGCTATATTACTGTGTGCATAATGGTTTCAGGCAAAAACCACGCTTTCCACGCAGGATTTTTTGGTGCGCTATGGTTGAGCCTGTGCAGGGTGAGGGCATACATTCTGCTTCAGCGTTCTCACCTTCATCCCCTCTTCTCCAGAAAGGCAGCTCTCCATGAAAATCAGTGCTCGCAATGTTTTCGAAGGCAAGATCAGCGCCATCACCAGCGGCCCGGTCAGCGCCGAAGTCGAAGTCACCACTACCGGAGGCGACAAGCTGGTAGGCACCATCACGCAGGGCAGTGTTGCGTCCCTGGGTCTGAGCGTTGGCAAAGACGTGGTTGCGCTGGTCAAGGCATCCAACGTGCTGGTCATGACCGACGGTTCCGGCGTGCAACTCTCCGCCCGCAATTGTCTGCCCGGCAAGGTCAGCAAACTGATTCCCGGTCCGGTCAGCGCCGAAGTGGTGATCAGCCTGCCAGGTGGCGCACAGATCTTCGCCAGCATCACACGGGATGCCACCGACGAACTGGGCATCAAGGAAGGTGTCGCCGCTACGGCCGTGATCAAGGCGTCGTCGGTGATCATCGGCGTCAAGGCTTAAGCCCGTCATGCCGTGCAGACCAGCATCCGGCTGGTTTGCACGCTTGCTTGTGGCGTCGCTCACCCGGGGCTTCATCGCACACCTGCCCGACGCATGAACCAGAAGACCACCAGCGAGACGCCGCCCAGCAGCACGGTCAGCACAATGCCGCGGGTGTAATCGCCGGCAAACACCGCGTTGTAGATTTCCAGCGAGAGGGTATTGGTCCGCCCGGCGATATTGCCGCCCAGCATCAGCGTGATCCCGACCTCGCCCATCGACCGCCCGAAGCCCAGGATCAGTCCGGTCGCCAGTGCCCGTTTGACGTTGGGCATCAGTACGAACAAGGCAATCTCCCATTCGCGCTTGCCCAGGGTACGGGCGACTTCGCCCAGACGGGCCGACAGGGATTCCATTGCGGCCTGTACCGGCTTGACCACCAGCGGCAGCCCCGCCACGAAAGCGGCGAACACCACGCCGGGCACACTGAAAACCAGGCTCGCATCGCAGCACTGGCGCAGCACACTGCCCAAGGGTCCCTGTCTGCCGAACAGCATCAGCAACACGAAGCCCAGCGCAATCGGCGGAAAGACCAGGGGCAAGGTGATCGCCGCATCCAGCAGCGCGCGCCCCGGCCAGCGCGGTACGCTCAGGGCATAACCCAGCAGCAGGCCGGCCAGCGCATGCAGGACGACCGTCAGTGCCGCCACCTCGACGGTCAGCCACAGGGCGTAACGCACGCCGGCATCCGCAAGGGTCTGGAAAAACGGGGCGAAGAACATCGTCACGGCCGCCGGTCTCCTGCCAGGCTTACAGCCCGTAACGCTTCAGGATTTCATGCGCTGCGGGCGTTTGCAGATAGTCCACGAGGGCGCGCACCGGCGCAGTGTCCTGCCCGGCAACGAGTGCCGCCGTGATGTGGATCGGCGTGTAGCTGCCAGCCGGGATCTCCAGGTAACCACCGATCTTGTCGCGGATGGACAGGGCCTCGGTGAGGTTGATGAAGCCGGCATCCACTTCGCCGCTGATCAGATAGGCAGAAACCTGCGGTACGGTGCTCACTGTCAGCAGGCGCTTTTCGACAGCGGGAAACAGGCCGGCGCGTTGCAGGTATTCGATGGCCGCCTTGCCGAAGATGGCTTGCTTGACGTCCGCCACGGCAATCCGGGGGAATCCTTCACCCGCGACATCCGCCGGGGCTTTGAGCGTCTTGCCTTTGCTCCAGGCCACGACCAGACGGCCCTCACCCAAGGGCAGGTATTTCGCGAAGGAGACCTGCTCGGCTTTCTCCAGCACATCCTGTTCGCCGAAGACGACCGCCACCTTGCCGCTGGCGCGGGTCTGCTGCAGCACCTGCCCCATGTGCCCGTAGATACGTTCGACCTTGATCTTGCTGGCCGCTTCGAAACCATTCGCCATCTCGTCAATCGGCCGTTTGTAGCCGGCGCCACCAGCCACCAGCACGGATTCCTGCGCCACCGACAAGGTGGCAAACCCGGCAAGCACACTCACCAGCAGCCCGCGCAGGCAGGTACGGATCAAACTTTTGTTCTCCGCTCTCATCGCGGCATCTCCTCGGCAAAGGTGAAAAAGGATTGGTGCTGCTGGCAATCATCGCTGCACGAAATACGGCGATGGATCAGCCAGCGGCCATCGATCAGCTTCCAGGACACCAGGTGTTCCCAGTAGCTGGGCGCAAGGTAATAGGATTCGTCGTCATCCGAACGGATGTCGGTCAGCACGAAATAGTGTTCGCAATAACACGGCAGATCCTCATCCTCGTAACCGAGGACGCGTTCGGAGAGGATTTCGTAATCGCGGAAACGCTTGAAGCCGATCGGCTCCACGACCCGCCCGGCCCAATCCTTGGGCAACAGCGCACGCCAGTTCGGCGCCTCGTCAGCGCCATGACAACGCCGGCGTTCCTGACCCTGATATTCCCGCCCGACCCTATTCAAACTGTTCATGCCGATCCCTTCTGAATGTCTGCGACACCCATATTTCGCTATCTATATCAGTACATAGCGAATTGTGTGCCAGAAACCAGAAAAAACGGCGTGAATCAGTGCTCGGGTGTGGCGAAGCGGACTTGCACGTCGCGCGGCGGGGCGAAATAGGGTGCGGAGCTGACGAGGAAATCCGCTCCGGCCCGCGCATAGGCCAGCGCGTTGTCACGCGTCACGCCTCCTGCCGGTGCCAGCAGGGCGCGCAGATTGTGCGTGGCGAGTGCTTGCTTGCACTCACTCAAGGCTGCCGGACTGAAGCGCTCCAGCTGGAGGATTTCCGCCCCGCATTCTGCGAGCCACAAAGCCTCGGCCAGATCGCCGGCTTCGGCCACCAGCTTCTTTTCCGGATACTGGCGACGGATCCGCGCAAAGACTCCGGGCAGCGCCGCCTTGTCGACAAACACACGATGATCCGGAAAAACCAGCAAGGTTTCCGACAAACCCAAACGATGCGCCACGGCACCACCGGCCACCACCGCCTTCGCGGCGAGAGCCCGCGTGCCGGGGAAATTCTTGCGGGTACACGCCAGTGGCAGATCGAAACCCTCGTCACGCACCAATTGCAGCATTTCTGCCGCGCACGAGGCGATCCCGGAGAGATATTCCATCAGCGTCTGCGCTGTTTTCCAGGCGATCTGCAAGGATTCCAGCGAACCTCGCGCGCGCAACAGTTCCGCCCCCTCGGCCGCCTGGGTACCTGATGCCACACAGCTCAGCACCTCGCCCCCCGCCAGCTCCACCAGGCGCGCCGCCTCTTCACTGCCACACACGCGCATCGCGCGCCGGGCACGCATCACCATGATGGCAGGCTGCGCGCCGATGCCCAGGCTGCGAGTGGTGAGATCGCCATAAGGCACATCATCGGCCAGCATGGCATGCAGGGCGGCATCGCTCAGACAGGAATTCACGGGGGCCTCCGGAAGCGGATGGACAAAGGCCTGCGGATGCAGGCGTCAGGCCATAGCTTAGCGTGTGTCTCGATGCGATCAAAGCCAAAGCCATGACGAAGCCCTGCTTGGCTGATCGGCATCAAGCCGCGTGACAGCAGCTTCAAACAGTCGTCATTCCGACGTTCTGCGGAATGACGACCTGCCCCCTGTCAGGCTGTTGCCAAGACCGCTTTCAGCGAGGCTTCAATGATGTCCAGACCTTCATCCAGCACAGTTTCCGGAATGGTCAGCGGAATCATGACACGCAGTACATTGCCATAATTGCCGCAATTCAACAGGAGCAAACCGCGTTTCGCTGCTTCGTTCTTGAGTGCCGTGGCGATGTCCGCAGCAGGTTGATGCGGGTCGCGCTGATGGCAGAACTCCACCGCAGTCATAGCCCCGAGCCCACGCACATCGGCAATGCAATCCAGCGATTCCTTGAGCTTGCCGAGACGGCTGCGCATGTGCTCGCCCAGGCGGCTGGCGCGCTCTGCCAGTTTTTCCTCTTCCACCACATCCAGCACCGCCATGGCACTGGCCGTGGCAAGCGGATTGCCGGCGTAAGTCGACCCCAGCCCGCCAGGCACCGCGGCATCCATCACATCGGCCTTGCCCACAACCGCGGACAATACAAGGCCGCCGCCCAAGCCCTTTGCCAGCGTCATGATGTCCGGCTCGACATCGTGATGCTCGATGGCAAACATCTTGCCGCAGCGCGCGATGCCGGTCTGCACTTCATCGACGACAAGCATGATCCCATGCTCATCGCAAATCTTCCGCAGGCTCTTGAGGAAGCTGGTCGAGGCGGGAATATAGCCGCCTTCCCCCTGCACCGGCTCGACGATGATCGCAGCCACTTCTGCAGCTTCGATATCCCATTTGAACAGGCGCGCAATGGCCGTCAGCGATTCCTCTTCGGTGATGCCATGTACGGGATCAGGATAGGGCACGTGATAGATATCGCCCGCGAAGGGACCGAACTTGATCTTGTAGGGCGCCACTTTTCCGGTCAGCGCCATGGTGAACATCGTGCGCCCGTGAAAACCACCGCCAAAGGCAATCACACCGCGCCGCCCGGTATACGCACGGGCAACCTTGATGGCGTTCTCCACCGCCTCGGCGCCGGAATTGACGAGGAAGGATTTTTTCGGCGTCGCGCCCGGTGCGAGCTGGTTGAGCCGCTCGCACAACGCGACATAGCCTTCATAGGCCACAACCTGGAAACAGGTATGCGTGAAAGCTTCAAGCTGGGCCTGTACCGCAGCCACAATGCGCGGATGCCGATGGCCGGTATTGACGACAGCGATCCCGGCACAAAAATCGATCCAGCGACGCCCCTCCACATCCCAGATCTCTGCGTTCTCGGCGCGCTGGGCAAAGATCGGATGCCCTTGCCCGACGCCACGCGGCAACGCGGCACTGCGTCGCGCCATCAAGGCTGCATTGGTCTGGATTTTCAAGTCGCTTGCGTTATTCATGGCTTTGTTCTCCGAAGATGTGTCGTGGTTTGCGCCCCGGGAAAAACCACAAAAGGGCGACGTCTTACTGCTAGGCGTTCGAGCAACACCGCGCCGTCGATGCAAATCCGGCGCGGATCAGGCTAGTCGGGGTGGCGGATTACTGGAGGCCGCCGATGCACAGGTATTTCATTTCAAGATAGTCATCCAAGCCATGCCGCGAGCCCTCCCGGCCCAGGCCCGAAGATTTCACGCCACCGAAGGGGGCGATCTCGGTGGAGATCAGGCCGGTATTGACGCCGACCATGCCGTACTCCAGCGCCTCGGCAACACGGAAAATGCGTGCGGCATCCTTGGCATAAAAATACGAGGCCAGGCCGAACTCGGTATCGTTGGCCATCTGGATGGCCTCGGCTTCGCTAGAGAAACGGAACAGGGGCGCGACCGGCCCAAAGATTTCCTCGCGTGCCACGCGCATGTCCGGCGTGACATCGGTCAGGATCGTCGGGGTATAGAAGGTCTTGCCAAGCGCATGCCGACTCCCGCCGCAAAGCGTTTTGGCGCCCTTGCCAAGCGCATCGGCCACCAGCTCCTCCACCTTGCCGAGGGCGCTTTCATCGATCAGCGGGCCTTGCGTGACGCCAGCCTGGGTCCCGTCCCCCACCTGCAGTCCGGCAACCGCGCTGGCAAGTTTGGCGGCGAACTGTTCGTAGACGCTGTCCTGCACCAGAATGCGATTGGCGCAGACGCAGGTCTGCCCGGCATTGCGGAATTTCGAAACCATCGCTCCGGCCACTGCCGCATCCAGATCGGCATCATCGAATACGATGAAGGGCGCATTCCCGCCGAGTTCCATGGACAATTTCTTGACCGTCGGCGCGCATTGAGCGATCAGCTGGGAGCCGATTTCGGTGGAGCCGGTGAAAGAGAGCTTGCGCACGATCGGATTGGCACACAACTCACCGCCGATGGCCTGCGCCGAGCCGGTGACGACGCTGAAAACGCCGGCCGGAATGCCTGCCCGTTCAGCCAGAACGGCCAGTGCCAGCGCCGAATACGGGGTTTGCGAAGCCGGTTTGAGGACCATCGTGCAGCCGGCAGCCAAAGCCGCACCAGCCTTGCGGGAGATCATCGCAGCCGGGAAATTCCACGGGGTGATGGCCGCACAGACGCCCACCGGTTCGCGCGTCACGAGGATGCGTCGATCTGCACCATGAGGCGGTATGATTTCGCCATAAGCACGTTTGCCCTCTTCGGCAAACCATTCAAGATAGCTGGCGGCATACGCAATTTCACCACGCGCTTCGGCCAGGGGCTTGCCTTGCTCGCTCGTCATGATCAGCGCCAGATCATCCTGATTGGCCAGGGTCAATTCAAACCAGCGGCGCAACAATCTGGCACGCTCACCGGCAGTCTTGCTGCGCCACGCCGGCAAGGCCGTGTTGGCAGCTTCAATTGCACGCCGGGTTTCGGCAGCGCCCATCTTGGGCACGCACCCCAGCAATTGACCCGTGGCGGGATTGCGGACCTCGATCTGTGCGTCCGTCTCGGCGTCTTGCCACTGACCGGCGATGTAGCACTGGTGACGAAGCAGTGTCGGGTCCTGGAGCTTCAGCATGTTCTTTTCCTTGATCAATGTGAGAGGGGTTCTGCCATTCACGGCGCTGCGCGCAGGCGTTCGGAGCGGCGGCGCAACCATTCAAGCGTAATCAGCATCAGGGTGGATAGCACCGTCAGGATAGTTGCCACCGCAGCGATGGTCGGGCTGATATTTTCGCGGATCCCTGCAAACATCTGGCGTGGCAGGGTGCTCTGTTCCGGCCCGGCCAGAAACAGGGTGACCACGACTTCATCGAAGGACGTGCCAAAAGCGAAGAGCCCGCCAGAAATCACCCCGGGCGCGACCAGCGGCAAGGTGATCCGGAAGAATGCCGTCAGCGGATTCGCCCCCAGGCTGGCCGCAGCCCGCACCAGATTGAAATCGAAGCCCTGCAAGGTGGCCGATACGGTGGTGACGACAAACGGGACGCCCAGCGCCGCATGCACCATGATCAGGCCGAGATAGCTGCCCGTCAGGCCGATCGGCGCAAACACCAGATAGGTTGCCACCCCGACGATCACCACCGGAACAACCATCGGCGAGATGAGGATGGCGGTCAGCAAGCCCTTGCCCGGAAAGTCGATGCGCGTCAGCCCGACCGCGGCAGGCGTGCCCAGGAGCATGGCCAGCAAGGTGGAAAAGGGCGAGATGATGAGGCTGTTGGTGAATGCCTGGCGCCAGGCCGGCGAACTGAAGAACTCTTCGTACCAGCGCGTCGAGAATCCGGACATCGGGTAGAGCAGGAACGAGTCCGAATTGAACGACAAGGGGGCAATCACCAGGATCGGCAAAATCAGAAAGACGATGATCAGCCCGCAGAGCATGCGGAAGGCATAGTGCCAGATTCGTTCAGAGGTCGAGGCGTAGCTTGCGATCATGATGAAACCCTTAACGTGCGCGTGCGGCCATGTTCTGGCTGCCGACCAGACGGGTGTAGATGGCGTAGAGCAGCAGCGTGGCCACGAACAGGATGGCCGACAAGGCGGCGGCCATACCCCAGTTGATGGTCTGATTGGTATAGAAAGCCACGAAATAACTGGCCATCTGCTCGTTCGGGCTGCCCAGCAGCGACGGCGTGATGTAATAACCCATGCACAGGATGAAAACCAGCAGACCTCCCGCGCCGATGCCCGGCAAGGTCTGCGGGAAATAGATCTTCCAGAAGCTCCTGAACGGCGGGCACCCCAGCGACAATGCTGCACGCATATAGACGGGAGAAATCCCCTTCATCACGCTGTAGAGCGGCAGGATCATGAAGGGCAGCAGGATGTGCACCATGGCGATATACACCCCCGTACTGTTGAACACGAGTTGCAGGGGATGATCCGTAATGCCCAGGTGCATCAGTGCCTGATTCACGAGCCCTTGAGACTGCAGCAGGACGATCCAGGCCGCTACGCGCACCAGAATGGAAGTCCAGAACGGCAACAGCACCGCCATCAGCAACACATTGGCTGTTTTCACGGGACGGGTGGCAATGAAGTAGGCCAGCGGAAACCCCAGCAGCAGACAGACCACCGTGACGACAAAGGACATGCCGAAAGTGCGCAACAACACATCCACGAAGATGGCTTCTTCCGGAGACGTGGCGACGACCTTGCCCTGCTCGTTCACCTTGTGGTCCAGCGAAGCCAGCAGGTAACGCATGGTATAGGGCGATGCGTTCCGCGCCAGCAGTTGCCAGGTGGCGGTCTCCCCCCAGCGCGGGTCCGCATCGATCAACACCTCCCGGGCCGAGGCGCCAGCCTCCAGCGGCGTGGCACGGACAGTGCGCATCATCAGTGAGCGGAATCCCGGTACTTCCATGTTGAGACGCTTGGCAGCGGCAGCCAGCACCGGTGTGCCCTTGATCTGTGCCATCTCTCCGGCGAAGGCGGCAAAGACGCCATCATCCGGCAGCGCCTGGCCATTCCAGCCACGCAACAACGCGCTGGTTTGCGGAAAGGCCGTGATGATTTCAGGATTGTCCACACTGCGTTTGAGCAGTGCGGCAATCGGCCAGACAAAGGTGAGCATCAGGAAGATCGCCAAAGGCAGGATCAGTGCGCCGTACTTGAGCTTGTTCATCCGCTCGGCACGCCGCAGGCGACTCTGCAAGGACGCCTCGGGCGCAGTGTCCAGCGGCGCCGGCATGGTGGCTGAGTACTGGGTCATCTCAGTTTCCCTTTGGATCTCGTTCGTGATGCTCACGGATTCGTCTGATTACTTGGCCGCCCACGCGTTGAAGCGCTGCTCCAGGTCTTCGCTATGCTCGACCCAGAACTGGGTATTGCTGGCCAGGGCGCCCTTCATGTTCTGCGGCGCGGTCGGCAGATCGGCAGCAACCGCCTTGTCGATCATGGCAGTTCCCTTCACGTTCGTCGGACCGTAGGGAATCTCGCCCGAGAAAACTTTCTGGTTCTCCGGCTTGCTCGCAAACGCGATGAACTTGTACGCATCGGCCTTGTTCGGTGCACCAACCGGGATGCCCCAGGAATCAAAGTCATAGATGTTGTTGGCCCACATGATCTTGAGCTTCTTGCCTTCCTTCTGGGCGGAGGCAATCCGGCCGTTGTAGGCCGTACTCATGACAACGTCACCAGCCGCCAGCAGTTGCGGGGGCTGGGCACCCGCCTCCCACCACTGGATGTACGGTTTGATCTCGTCGAGCTTCTTGAACGCACGCGTCACGCCGGCCTTGGTGCCCAGCGTCTTGTAGACGTCCTCCGGCTTCACGCCATCGGCAAGCAGGGCGAATTCGAGCGTGAACTTGGCCCCCTTGCGCATGCCGCGCTTGCCGGGGAATTTCTTCAGGTCCCAGAAATCCGCCCAGGACGTCGGCGTTCCCTTGAGCGCATCGGCGTTATAGGCCAGCACCGTGGACCACACGAAGATGCCGATGCCGCATTCACTGAGCGCGCTGGGAATGAAATCCGCCTTCGGACCGATCTTGCTCATGTCCAGCTTCTCGTACAGACCTTCCTCACAGCCCCGTGCGAGTTCCGGGGATTCAAGCTCCACCACATCCCAGGACACGTTCTTGGCTTCCACCATGGCCTTGATCTTGGCTTGTTCGCCGTTGTATTCGCTGGCCACAATCTTGACCCCGCTGGCCTTGGTGAAGGGTTCGTAGAAGGCCTTGGCCTGGGCTTTCTGATTGGTACCGCCAAAGGAAATGATCGTGACATCCGCCTGCGCGCTGGTGGCGGCAAACAGGGTGGTCAGGGCGACCATCAGCAGGCTTTTCTTGGCAAAGAATGGATTCATGGTTTTCTCCGGATTGAGGCTTGGCAAAAAGGGGGTGGTGGGATGGACTCAAGCACTCGCCGTCGGGGCAAGCGCCAAGAGATGCTCAGGATTGACGCCAACGTGAATGGCATCGCCGGTATCAAAGCGGTGTTTGTGTTCTGCCGCAGGAGCCTTGACCATGATTTCCTTGCGGCCAGCCAGTTCGACGCGCACCCGCAGGTGATCGCCCAGATAGGTGATTTCCTTGACGTAACCGCCCATGCGATTGGCGCAGCCGAGCGATTGCACATTCAGCTGCACACTCTCGGGTCGCACCGAAACGATCGTGCGTGCGCCCTGCACCACACCATCCCCCAGCGTCGCATGCACATACACGCCACTGTCCAGGCGTACGCGACAGGTACTCTCGGCAACCGTTTCCACAAGGCCGGACAAGGCATTGTTCTCGCCGATGAAGCTCGCCACGAAAGGATTCGCCGGACGCTCGTAGATGGCCGTTGAACTGCCAATCTGTTGAATGACTCCATCATTGAAGATCGCAATGCGGTCCGACATCGTCAATGCCTCGCTTTGATCGTGGGTAACGAAAACCACCGTCAGACCGAGCTTCTGCTGGATGTGCTTGATCTCCATCTGCATGTGCTCGCGCAGTTGCTTGTCGAGCGCGCCAAGCGGTTCGTCCATCAGGATCAGTTCGGGGTCGAACACCAGGGCGCGCGCCAGGGCCACCCGCTGCTGCTGCCCGCCGGAGAGTTGCTGCGGATAGCGGTCGCCGAATTCGTCGAGCTGCACCATATCGAGCACCTTGGTCACCTTGCGGTCCATTTCAGTGGCACCCAGCTTGCGGATGGTCAGCGGGAAACGCAGGTTTTCGCGCACGGTCATATGCGGAAACAGTGCGTAGTTCTGGAACACCATGCCGATATTGCGCCGGTGCGGCGGCACCTGATTGATGATCTTGTTGTTGAGGCGGATCTCGCCACCGGTAGGAATCTCGAATCCTGCCAGCATCATCAGCGAAGTCGTCTTGCCGGAACCGGAGGGTCCGAGCAGCGTCAGGAACTCGCCACGCTGGATGTCCAGATCCAGATTCTTGACGATCAGGTTCTTGCCGTCATAGCTTTTCTGGACCTTGCGAAAGGTCACGTGCGGCTCGGCATGATTCTTGTTTTGGTCATCACTCATAAGCTTCTCCTGCGGGCGACTTGCCGGTCTGTGAATTCCTCAGGGCCAGGTGCCTGCACTGATCACGGTCTCATCCTAAAGCAACAACTGGTCCTTGAAGGCTCCAATTGGATGCAACAATAGGGAACCACTTTGAGAAACACGAAGAGATGGACAAGACACTGATCTGTGAGGTCATCCGCCAAAGCCTTGCGCAGGCAGACTCCGCGCAGTTGCTGCGCAACCGTCTGTACCTGAGCTTGCGCCAAGCGATTCTGGATCATCGCCTGGAAGGCGGCACACTCCTGCCCTCCTCCCGGCAGTTATGCCAGGAGCTTGCAATCGGTCGCAAGACCGTGGTGCATGCCTATGAACAATTGCTGATGGAGGGCTACCTGGAAAGCCGCGCCGGCTCGGGTACCTATGTTTCCGAAGCACTGAGTGGCCGGTCTGCATTCATCACTCCGCGCCGGCTGATCGGTACGCGCCGGGAGGGCCTGTCGCGCCGTGGCAACCAGATCGCCAGCCAGGGCGCGAGCAGTACGATCCAGCGCGGCGCCTTCATCCCCGGCGTGCCGGACACCGACCTGTTCCCGTTTGCAGTGTGGCGGCGCCTGATGGGCAAATACACCAACAAGAACATGGCCCGCTTCCTCGACTACGCCAGCAGCGGCTACGGCCCGCTCAAGACGGTGATCGCGGAATATCTGAGCGTCACCCGTCTGATGAAATGTCAGGCCCGGCAAATCGTGCTCCTGAACGGCACACACCAGGCACTGGATTTGTGCGCCCGGATGCTCTGCGATGTGGGTGACCGGGTCTGGATCGAAGAGCCCGGCTACTGGGGAGCCCGCAACGTGATGACGGCCGCGGGCCTGACGCCGGTCCCGATCCCGCTGGATGAACGCGGCATCGCGCCTCGCCCGCAGGACTGGAAGAACTCGCCACGGCTCATCTACGTATCGCCCTCAAGCCAGTATCCGACCGGCACGGTGCTCGCCCTGGACCGCCGCCTGGAACTGCTGGAAGGGGCAGACAGCCATGGCGCGTGGATCATCGAAGACGATTACGACAACGAGCAGCATTATGACAAGAGCACGGTTGCATCCCTCTTCGGCCTCTCGCAGAAACAGCGGGTGATCTACCTGGGTACCTTCAGCAAGGTGATGTTCCCCGGGCTGCGTCTTGCCTACATGGTATTGCCGGAAGATCTTGTTGAAGCCTTCCAGGTCGGCAACTCCGAGCTGTACCGTGGCGGTCGCCTGATTGAACAGGCCGCGCTCGCCGAGTTCATTGCCGACGGACATTTCACCGCCCATATCAAGCGCATGCGCTCCGTCTACAAGGAACGCCGGGATTGCCTGTGCGAAGCCCTGGACAAGCGTCTTGCGGGCGCCATCGAATTATCCGGCGGGCATGCCGGCCTGCAGTTGCTGTATTACTTCACCGAGCCGATCGACGATGCCATGGTGGCTTCTGACGCCATGTCCAAAGGCCTGATCGTGCGACCGCTTTCGATGTACTACCAGGATCAGGGTCAGGTACGTTCCGGCATGAACCTGGGCTACGGCGGCGTCAGCGTCGAACGCATCCGCACGGCCGCCCCGATGCTGGCCGACGTGATCGAGGCACGCCTGCTCCGCCGCGAGCGTCTGCGCCGTACGTGAGCCGCTGCAGCGTATCCTGCCAACAGATCGGGAGACGAAATCAGCCCGCTCAGGTTTCCGGGCCGAAGCAGAGCGACTGATCGCTGCAGTCTCCGCACTGCGGGGACTTGCAGATCGGCACACCGGCCCGCTGACAAAGCTGGCGATAGAAGAACTTCTTCCATTTCATGTCGGCGTTGTTCGCAGCGGCCAGCCGTGGAAAACGCAAATTCAGGATGGCGGAGAGCTCGCGCCGCGAAGGCAGCCCCATGTCCTGCCACAGATGGTTGTCACGCTGGGCAGCTGTCGCAATCGCCGCGGCCAGCCAGATGCTCATCTGATCCATCGGTTCGGCATGTTCGATGAGCAGTTCGAACAACTCCTCGAATTCATCAAAGAGAGGCCGCTCGGCCACGCCGTTATCCAGCGCCATGTCGGGCAAACAGGTGGTGCACAGCAAGTTGAACGAGATGGCTCCCAGACCACGGATCAAAGGCTGGGCACCGACCCGCTGGGACTCGGCAAGGACGCACGCAATCACCAGCTTCTCAAGGGATTGCGGGGTGCCCATCAGGCGGGACAGGGACAGGTCGGGTGCATTCATGGCTGTATCCTCCTGCCCTGCTTATGCAAGGAGCAGGCCATCCCGCCAAACCCGCGCAGCACCGGCCTGGCGCAGGAAGCCTCCATGCCGAGCTTGCGACAAATTGTCGGACACGCCACACACCCTTCATGCAACATACGCGGTGGCCTTGCCCCAGCGCATTCGCAGCAGGGACAGAATCCCCTCACGCCCGACATGGGCCGGCCTGATCGGGGCGGAGCGCCACACAAGCGCTGTCCCGATGAACTCAAGCCCTGTGTCAATGCCGACATTTTGTCGCCTTCACCACAGCCGCCATCCTGAACAAAATCCAGACATATCAATACCTTGCATCCTCGGGCACAAGCTTTGCGAAGGACTTGCTGACCCTAGACCGAGGATGCGCCGTGAAAGCTTCAGAAATCACCGCTCTACAAAACGAACCGGCCTGCTCCCATAACAAGGAGGAGAAGAGCGGATGCGCACGCCCCAAGCCCGGCGCAACCGCCGGCGGCTGTGTCTTCGACGGCGCCCAGATCGCCTTGCTCCCGATCGCCGACGTGGCGCACATCGTGCACGGCCCGATCGGCTGTTCCGGCAGCTCCTGGGACAACCGCGGCACCCGCTCGTCCGGCCCGGCCTTGTATCGCATCGGCATGACCACCGACCTGACCGAGCAGGATGTCATCATGGGGCGCGGCGAAAAACGCCTGTTCCATGCCATCAAGCAAGCCATTGATGAACACGCCCCGGCCGCTGTCTTCGTCTACACCACCTGTGTCACCGCCGTGATCGGGGATGACACGGCCGCCGTTTGCCAGGCCGCCCAGGCACGCTGGGGTGTCCCCGTCGTACCGGTGGATTGCGCGGGGTTCTACGGCAGCAAGAATCTGGGCAACCGCATTGCGGGCGAGACCATGCTCAAGCACGTCATCGGCACCCGCGAACCGGACCCGGCGCCTTACATGCCCGGCCTGCGTGTCCATGACGTGAACCTGATCGGCGAATACAACATCGCGGGCGAATTCTGGAATGTCGCACCGCTCTTCGACGAACTCGGCCTGCGCATCATCGGCTCGCTCTCGGGCGATGCGCGCTATCGCGAGATCCAGACCATGCACCGTGCCGAAGCAAGCATGGTGGTATGCGCCAAGGCGCTCCTGAACGTGGCCCGCAAGCTCAATGAGAAATGGGGCGTCCCGTTCTTCGAAGGCAGCTTCTACGGCGTGGCCGACACCTCACAAGCCCTGCGCGACTTTGCCAGCCTGCTTCATGACGGCGATCTTGCGGATCGCACCGAAGCCCTGATCGCCCGCGAAGAAGCGGCCATCAGCGCCGCCCTGCAGCCCTGGCGCGAACGCCTGCGCGGGCGTCGCGTCCTGCTCTACACCGGTGGCGTGAAATCCTGGTCCATCGTCTCGGCCCTGCAGGATCTGGGCATGGACGTGGTCGCCACCGGCACCAAGAAATCCACGGCCGAAGACAAGGCGCGCATCCGCGACCTGATGGGGGATGACGCGATCATGATCGATGAAGGCAGCCCGAAAGCCTTGCTCGGTGCCTACAAGGATCTGCGCGCAGACATCCTGATTGCCGGCGGCCGCAACCTCTACACCGCACTGAAGGCGCGCATTCCCTTCCTCGACATCAACCAGGAACGCGAGTTCGGCTACGCCGGTTATCGCGGCATGCTGGAGCTGGCGAAACAGCTTGCACTGACGATGGAAAGCCCGGTATGGGAGGCCGTACGCAAGCCCGCGCCCTGGGCGAACACAAAGCTGGTCGGCTTGCCGGTGGGAGGTCTGCTGAAATGACCGAGATCCTCAAACGCAAGAAGCCGCTGTCGGTCAACCCGCTCAAGGCCAGCTCCACGCTGGGCGCTTCGCTCGCCTTCCTCGGCCTGCGCCGTGCGATTCCGATGATGCATGGCTCACAGGGCTGTACGGCTTTCGGCAAGGTCTTCTTCGTGCGTCATTTCCGCGAGCCGATCCCGCTGCAGACCACGGCCATGGATCATGTCGCCACGGTGATGAGTTCCGACGAAAACGTGATCGAAGGGCTGCGGACCCTGTGCGACAAAAACCACCCGGATGTCATCGGGCTGCCGACCACCGGCCTGTCTGAAACCCAGGGCACTGACATCCAGCGCCTGATCCGCGAATTCCGTGCGCACTATCCGCAGTTCGAACAGACCGCCATCGTGCCGGTGAATACGCCGGATTTCAGCGGCAGCCTGGAGTCCGGTTTTGCCCAGGCGGTGGACGCCATCATCGAAACGCTGGTGCCCGTCTCCAGCCATGTCGGGCGTCGCCGCCGCCAGGTCAATGTGCTGGCATCCGCCGCCCTGACGCCGGGCGACATCGAAGTGATCCGGGACTGGTGCGAGGACTTCGGTCTGCGCGCCGTCATGTTGCCGGATCTGGGCGATTCGCTCGATGGTCACCTGATCGAAGCCGAACACACGCCGCTGACCCTGGGCGGAACCCAGCGCGAAGAAATCGCCGCGATGGGGGAATCCATCGCCACCCTGGTCATCGGCGCCTCGCTGAACAACGCCGCGAACACCTTGCGCAGCCGTACCGGTGTGCCGGATTTCCGCTTCGATCATCTGATGGGTTTGGATGCCTGTGACCAGTTCATCCAGACCCTGGCCGGGCTGGCGGATGCTGCGGTGCCGGCCAAGATCGAACGCCAGCGTGCCCAGTTGCAAGACGCCATGGTTGATGCCCATTTCATGACCGGCTTCCTGCGTGTGGCCCTGGCCGGCGAGCCGGATCTGCTTGCCGGCATGGGCGCCCTGCTGACGGGTTGCGGCGCGGAAATCGTCGCAGCGGTTTCACCGATCATGGCCGATGTGCTCAATCGCCTGCCTGTCGCGCAAGTACATATCGGCGACCTGCAGGATCTCGAAGAAACTGCCTGCAGCCACGCGGCACAACTGCTGATCGGCAGCTCGCACGCCGTGCAGAGCGCCGAACGCCTGGAGATTCCGCTGCTGCGCGCGGGTTTTCCGCTGTATGACCGGCTGGGCGGTTTTGCCCGGCCGTGGGTGGGCTATCGCGCTGCGCGCCAAGCCCTGTTCGATATCGCCAATCTCGTCCTGGAGCAACACCATGACACGCCTGCCTACCGTTCCGTCTTCTGGTCTGGTGGACCACGCGAGCACGAAGTCCCCCTCCCCGCTTCGCAAGCTCACCCTGGCCTGGTCCGCCACTGATCCGGAGCCGGGCACGCCACGCGAGGCAATGCTCGTCGCATTCGCCAGCCGCGACCGTGTACATATCGACCAGCATTTCGGTGCAGCCGAAGGCTTCGTCCTGTACGCGCTGGATACGGAGCGTGCCCGACTGGCGGGCGTGCTGGAATTCGCCCCGGAATCGATGGATGGCAACGAGAACAAGCTGGCCGAGAAAATCAGTGCCCTGGCGGGTTGCGCAGCAGTGTACTGCCTGGCTGTGGGCGGTTCAGCGGTGCGCCAGCTGCTCGCGGCCGGCATCCAGCCGATGAAGCTGGACGCGCCGGAAGCCATCGAACCGATCCTGCACGCCATCAGCACCGGCATGCGCGAGGGAGGCGTGCCCTGGATCGACAAGGCCATGCGCCATCACGCCGACAGCAGCCGTTTCGACCGCATGGCCGAGGAAGGATGGCAGGAATGATCGAGCGCCGGGGAAAGGTCATCGCCATCCACACGGACAGCATCCAGGTTGCGATGCAGCCGGAATCCGCCTGCTCAGCCTGTGGCGCACGGCGAGCCTGTCAGGGTGAGGCGGCTGGCAGGGTATTCAGCCTGCCACTGCATCCGGGGCTACGCTGCGGTGACACAGTTTCCCTGCAGATGGAGTCAGGCACGCTGACCCTCTCCGCCCTGATTGCCTACCTGCTGCCCGCCATCACCCTGATTCTGGGTGCCTGGTGCGGCGAATGGCTGGGTCAGTCCGACAACTTTGCCATGAGCGGCGCAGCGCTTGGCCTGGCGGGCGGCATGTTCGCAGCGCGGCTTCTGGCGCGCCTTTTCAGCCATACCGAGCTGCAACCCAATGTACAAGCCTGTTTCCAGCCACCACCCTTCGGAGCCCCACACCATGAGCACCCCTGACCCGCTGTTCGAAACCGATTTCATGAAGGAGATGCTGCGCCAGACCCGCGCTCTGGACAGCTATGGCGTCCATGACGGCAAGTCTGCCGAGCAGTTGCTGGCGCCGTACGTGCTGAGCAAGGAAGCGCGCGCGGCCATCCCCATCCTCGGGGATCCTGACGCCGTGACCCTCTCCCGCGTGCGTGCGTTCTACAACGCCATCGCAGTGCTGATCGAAACCGAGTGCGGCAAGATGGCCGTGCCACTGGTGCATGTCTCGCACGAAGGCTTTGGCCGCGTGCTGATCACGGTCGGCAAGCTGGTGGCGCTGGACCGGCCACTGCGTGACGCCCATCGCTTCGGTTTCGAGAGCTTCTCGAAAATGAAGACCGAAGCCGACAAGCAGCTCGCCCTGGCCGTCGGCATCGTCGGCAGCTATCCCGAAGTCGCCGGACTCTGAGGAGCAGGCCATGGACGACGCTGCGTTGCGCGAACTCGACAAGGAGGTCAAACGCCTCAAGCGGATTTCCGCTGAATGGGCCGGGCAGCTTCACGACCTCGTCGAAGACCGCCTGCCTGCCGCCTTTGCCGAGATCCCCGAAATTTCGACAAACACCTACGAAGCCTGCAAGGCCTGGGCAGACGCCAACACGCGCCTGCTCAAGGCCCAGCGGGACACATCACCGACCGAGAACCCTTGATTCCTCTACCACCCATCACTTTTGGAGTTTGACCATGGACCCTATCACCGCCATTACCCGTGGGGGCACGACCTGGACCCCGGAATTTGCCGTCGCGCTCGACAGCAAGAAGTGCATCGGCTGCGGCCGCTGCTACAAGGTCTGCACGCGCGACGTGCTGGAGCTGATTGATCGCAGCGATGAAGACATCGACGAAGATACCGAAGACGATAGCGAGAGCATCTCATCGGTCATGTCCCTGGCAGACCCGATGGACTGCACCGGCTGCGGTGCCTGCTCACGCGTCTGTCCGAAAAACTGCCTGACCCACAAAGCCCTGCCCCTGGGCGTCTGATCCAGATCTCCGGTCCTGTACCTTTCGCGCGGGACCGGGTTCCGGCGGGATTCTCCCGCTCCCCACATCATGCATGCTGCCTCCAGCGTTGCCGACGCGCCCCGCCTGATCCTCTGCCACAAGCACAAGACCAGCGCGCGGCTGCGTTTTCTGTGTTTCCCGCACGGCATGCTGGCCTTCGAGCCGCTACCGGCAGACTGCACGATCAATCCCGACAGCTCCGCCACCCAGGTCCGGGTTCATCCTGCGGCCTGGGTCCGCCAGGCGGCCGAACGCCTGGAAATGGATCTGCACCTGCTCTGCGCGGAAGGCGACTTCCACGCCGAGGCCCGTCTCGGCCCGACCTGCATTCCCATCCTGCTGGCCTGCTTCACCAGCATCGACCCGCCCTTCGAGATAGCCCTCCGCTACGGCGCACGCTTCATCCCCATCACCGAGACCCAGCACGCCAGCCCGCAGGAACTCACCTTGCTGCGTCTGGCCTACGAGCACCTGATCGGCTGACGCTGCGCGGGCTGCTTCCGCCGCACCCGAACCTGACACCCCCATGAAAATAGGCGTATTACCGCGCACCGGACAATTTCAATCAGGACAAACACGCCTGCTGCTGGCATGCTAGCGGTCTGTTTCAATCTGCTGGATCCGAGTGATGCCCCCGAAGCCTTTCACTTCCCCGGAGCAAACCTGGGGGCTTTCCAGCGGGCGAAGCCACCGGGTCTGGCTGGCGGAACGCCTGATACCCGCCTTGTCATCCACGCATTCGAAGCTTAGCAACCCCAGCCTGTGACGCACTTTGCCCTCATGAACGCTCTGCAACGCTCCCAACGCCACCCTTTGCTAGCCGCGACACTTGTCAGCGCCCTGTCCGTACTGGCCGTCCTCCCCTTCATCATCCATGCCGCCGAGCCAGCAGCCAGACCCGCCGCCAAGGCCGCCCTGAGTGTCAGCACGGTCAGCCCGGTTCGCGCCGACTGGCCACTCCGCCTGAGTGCCAACGGCAGCATCACGGCCTGGCAGGAAGCCATCGTCGGTGCCGAAATCGGTGGCCTGCGCCTGGCCGAAGTACGCGCCAACACCGGTGACCGGGTCCGCAAGGGCCAGGAACTGGCCCGCCTGCAAAGCGACACGGTGGAAGCCGAACTGGCCCAGACCCGCGCCAGCCTTGCCGAAGCGGAGGCCAGCCTGGGTGAAGCCCAGGCCAATGCCGAACGTGGCCGCCAGCTCGATGGAACCGGCGCACTCAGTGCCCAGCAGATCGCCCAGTACCTGACCGGCGAACTCACCGCCAGGGCGCGTGTCGATGTGCTCAAGGCCCGCCTCCAGGCGGACCAGCTGCGTCTGGCCCAGACCCATGTGCTCGCCCCGGATGACGGCACCATTTCGGCACGCGTCGCCACCCTGGGCGCGGTCGTCCAGTCCGGCCAGGAGCTGTATCGCCTGATCCGCCGCGACCGCCTCGAATGGCGCGCCGAACTGCCTGCCGCCGATCTGGTGCGGGTCAAACCGGGCATGCCGGTCAGCCTCACCACGGCGAGCCGGGGCAAGGTCATCGGCAAAGTGCGCATGATTGCCCCCACGCTGGATACGCAGACCCGCACCGGACTGGTCTATGTCGATCTGCTCGGCAACGGCGATGCCAAGCCGGGCATGTTCGCGCGCGGCGAGATCGAAATCGCGCGTGGCAGTGTCCTGACCGTGCCGCAGAGCGCCGTGATGCTGCGCGAAGGTTTCAGCTATGTATTCCGCGTCGGCCCCGATCAACGCCTGATCCAGACCAAGGTCAGCATCGGTCAGCGCACCGGCGAGCTGATTGCGATCACCGGCGGGCTGGAGGCCAATGCCCGGGTGGTCAGCACCGGAGTCGGTTTCCTGTCGGATGGCGATCTGGTTCGGGTCATCCCGCCGACTGCGCCTGCCAGCGCCCCCCGCTGAGGAAGCTGCCGTGAACGTTTCCGCCTGGTCGATCCGCAATCCCATTCCTGCGGTCCTGCTGTTCATCATGCTGACCATCACGGGCCTGATGGGCTTCCGTGCGATGAAGATCCAGAACATGCCGGACATTGACCTGCCCATGGTCATCATCTCCGCAGCCATGCCGGGCGCCTCGCCCGCACAGCTTGAAACCGAAATCGCCCGCAAGATCGAAAACTCGGTCGCCAGCATCCAGGGCGTCAAGCACCTCTACACCATGGTGCAGGATGGCATGGCCACCGTCACCGTCGAATTCCGTCTGGAGAAATCCACCCAGGAAGCGCTGGACGATGTGCGCGACGCAGTCCTGCGGATCCGCTCGGATCTGCCGGCAGACATGCGCGACCCGGTGATCACCAAATCCAACATCGCCGGCACGCCGATCCTGACCTACACGGTTGCCTCCGCCCGCATGGATGATGAAGCCCTGTCCTGGTTCGTCGACAACGATGTCACCAAGGCCATGCTCAGTGTCAGAGGGGTCGGCGCCGTCTCGCGCGTGGGAGGCGTCAGCCGCGAAGTCCGCGTGGCGCTGGACCCGGACCGCATGCTCGCGCTCAACGCAACCGCGGCGGACATCTCGCGGCAACTGCGCCAGATCCAGCAGGAAGCCTCCGGCGGGCGCACCGACGTGGGCGGTGCCGAACAATCCGTACGCACCATCGCCACAGTACAGACCGCCGCCGAACTCGGACGCATGGATCTGTCGCTGTCAGACGGCCGGCATATCCGGCTCGATCAGGTAGCCAGCGTCGAGGACACGGTAGCGGAAAAGCGCAGTGCGGCGTTTCTCAACGGCAAGCCGGTGGTGGGATTCGAGATCGTACGCAGCCGTGGGGCCAGTGAAGTCAGCGTGATGAATGAGGTGCGCAACGAACTCGCAATGCTCAAAGCCAGGCATCCTGACATCCAGGTCGACGAGGCCTTCAACTTTGTCGATCCGATCGTCGAGAACTATGACGGATCGATGAACCTGATGTACGAGGGGGCAGCCCTCGCCGTCCTCGTGGTCTGGCTCTTCCTGCGCAACTGGCGCGCCACCTTCGTCTCGGCCGCAGCCTTGCCGCTGTCGATCATCCCGACCTTCGGGGCGATGCAGCTGCTGGGCTTCACGGTTAACGTGGTGACGCTCCTGTCGCTCTCGCTGGTGGTCGGGATTCTGGTTGATGACGCCATCGTTGAAATCGAGAACATCATCCGCCACCTGCGCATGGGCAAGACACCCTACCAGGCAGCCATGGAAGCCGCCGACGAGATCGGTCTGGCGGTGATCGCCACTACCTTCACGCTGATCGCGGTATTCCTGCCCACGGCCTTCATGACCGGCATCGTCGGCAAGTTCTTCGTCCAGTTCGGCTGGACCGCCGCGATTGCGGTGTTCTTCTCGCTGGTCGTGGCGCGCATGCTCACCCCGATGATGGCTGCCTACATCCTCAAGCCCAACACACGTGGCCATGAGCAGGCCCGCTGGGAACGCCTGTACATGCGCACCGCGCAGTGGTGTCTCAAGCACCGGATCAGCACCTCGCTGATCGCCATCCTGTTCTTCTTCGGCGTACTCGGCGGCCTCACCCCGCTGTTGCCGACCGGCTTCGTGCCGCCGGACGATCTTTCGCAAACACAGGTCATGCTGACCCTGCCTCCGGGCAGCACCTTCAAGCAAACCCTGGCCGCCGTCGAACAGGCCGAGGCCCTGGTACGTGCCAACCCGCAGGTCCAGACCATTTACACCGCCATCGGTGGCGGCGCATCGGGCAGCGATCCGTTCATGCCGCAAGGGGCGACCGAAGTCCGCAAGGCGACCCTGACCCTCAACCTCACCCCGCGCAAGTCGCGCCACGGCATCAGCAAGCAGGATATCGAGGCCGGGTTGCGCAGCCAGCTCGAAAGCGTACCCGGCGTGCGCATCAAGGTCGGCCTCGGCGGCTCGGGCGAAAAGTATCAGCTCGCCCTCTCCGGCGATGACGGACGCGTACTGGCAGAGCACGCCCGGAAAGTCGAGCGGGAGATCCGCAACATTCCCGGCGTCGGCAACGTGACGTCCAGCTCGAGTCTGGTCCGCCCGGAGCTGGTGATCCGCCCGGACTTCGCCCGTGCCGCGGATCTGGGCGTGACTTCCGCCGCCATTGCCGACACCTTGCGGGTGGCCCTGTCCGGAGATTACGAACAGAACCTCGCCAAGCTCAATCTCTCGCAACGACAAGTGCCGGTGGTCGTCAAACTCCGCGACGCAGCCCGTCAGGACGTCGATCTGGTCTCGCGCCTGATGGTGCCGGGCAGCCACGGCGCGGTGATGCTCGCCAATCTTGCCAGTATCGAACTCACCAGCGGGCCGGCACAGATCGACCGCTACGATCGTTCGCGCAACGTCAACATCGATGTCGAACTCAACGGCCTGCCGCTGGGCGACACGGAGCAGCAGGTCAAGCAGCTGAAGAGCCTGCAACAGCTCCCGCCGGGTGTCCGTCAGACAACCGTCGGTGACGCCGAGGCCATGGGTGAGCTGTTCGAAGGCTTCAGCATCGCGATGCTGACCGGCGTGCTGTGCATCTACATCGTGCTGGTTTTGCTGTTCAAGGATTTCGTCCAGCCGGTCACCATCCTGGCGGCGCTGGTACTGTCGGTACCGGGAGCGATCCTGGCACTCTTCATTACCCACACAGCATTATCCATGCCGGCCATGATCGGGCTGATCATGCTGCTGGGAGTAGCCACCAAGAACTCGATCCTGCTCGTGGAGTACGCCATCATGGCGCGCCGCGATCATGGTCTGGACCGCTGGGAAGCCTTGCTGGATGCCTGCCGCAAGCGTGCCCGCCCGATCGTGATGACCACCGTGGCGATGGGCGCCGGCATGCTGCCGATTGCCGTTGGCCTGGGCACGGATCCGAGTTTCCGCGCGCCGATGGCCATCGTGATCATCGGCGGTCTGATCACCTCCACCTTCCTCAGCCTGCTGGTGATTCCGGTGGTCTTCACCTATGTCGATGATCTGCGCAACGCGGTGGGCAGCTTGCCGTCGCGGCTGCGCAAGCGCCCCCGTCCGGCAGCCACTGACGGGAAAGCGTGAAGCACGCGCGAGCGCGAAGCAACTGAGGGGCACCCACGTGGTGCCCGCCTGATTGCCGCCCCGTGCCACTGCGCTGGCACAGCATCTGCGCCCTCGCTTTGACCACGGCCCCATCACCCGCACATTCTTGTCACCTTCCCGACAAGCTTCTTTCCTGATCGTCGGACGTCCGCGTACTTACTGACTTTCACGCACGCAAAGACTGTCTGGTGTGCGACAAAAGTCATTCTGGCATGCGCCAGAAACCGCGCCCACACTCACTCTCCGGGCAGTTCATGCAGCGTGGCACGTCACTTGCATTGATCCGTTCACCCAGCAGGAGAACGACCATGAAAAAACCGAATTCCCTTGTGGCCGCAAGCTGCCGCCCCGCCATTGCGCTGTTTGCGCTGCCCGTCCGTTACTAAGGAGCCCGTCATGTGGGATTACACCGACAAGGTCAAAGAACACTTTTTCAATCCACGCAATGCCGGTCCGCTCGAAGACGCCAATGCCGTCGGCGACATCGGCTCGATCCAGTGCGGCGACGCATTGCGGCTGATGCTCAAGGTTGATCCGGCTACCGATGTGATCCTGGATGCAAGCTTCCAGACCTTCGGCTGCGGCTCTGCAATCGCCTCCAGCTCCGCACTCACCGAAATCATCAAGGGCATGACCCTGGACGAGGCCTACAAGGTCAGCAATCAGGACATCGCCGAATACCTCGACGGCCTGCCGCCCGAGAAGATGCACTGTTCCGTGATGGGGCGCGAAGCCTTGCAGGCGGCGATTGCCAATTACCGTGGCGAAGAATGGAAAGATGCGCACGCCGAAGGGGAGCTGATCTGCAAGTGCTACGCGATTGACTCGGCCCTGATCGAGGACGTGGTGCGTACCAACAACCTCAGCACCGTCGAGGAAGTCACCCATTACACCAAGGCCGGCGGCGCTTGCGCCTCCTGTCACGAAAAGATCGAGGAAGTCCTGGTCCGCATCCTCAAGGAAAACAGCAAGACGCCCAGCTTCGAGAAAACCGAACCGGCCCCAGTCCCAGCCGCCGCGCCAGCCACGGCCTCCGCAAGCAGCGAGAAGCCCAAGCTCACCAACCTGCAACGCATGCGCAAGATCGAGGAAATCATCGAGTCCCTGCGCCCGATGCTGCAGCGTGATCATGGCGACATCGAGATCGTCGACATCATCGGCAAGAACATCTACGTGAATCTGAAAGGCGCCTGCATGGGCTGCGCACTCGAAGCCGCCACGCTGGGTTCCATCCAGCAGAAGCTGTTTGAAGATCTCGGCGAATACGTGCGCCTGCTACCGGCCAGCATGATGGAGATGGCCCCCTGAGACGGTCTGGAAAATGAACCTGGCATTGTTTCGCCTGCATGCTGCACGATCCGGATGCATGGCATCAGCGTAGTGACGCCAGGCCAAACAAGACCGCACACGCGTTGTATGACTGAAACACCCTGTAGAGAGGCATCACCATGAAACCCATCTATCTCGACAACAACGCCACCACTGCCTGCGACCCGGCAGTGGTCGAAGCCATGCTGCCGTTCTTCACCGAGCAGTTCGGCAACGCCTCCTCGATCCACAATTTCGGCAATCAGGTCGGTCTCGCCATCAAGCAGGCCCGCGCGCAGATCCAGGCCCTGATCGGTGCCGAACATGATTCGGAAATCATCTTCACCTCGGGCGGCACGGAGTCCGACAACACCGCCATCCTCTCGGCGCTCAAAGCCCAGCCGGAACGCAACCAGATCATCACCACGATGGTTGAACACCCGGCCATCCTGGCCTTGTGCGAACGCCTCGAAAAGGAAGGTTACGTGGTCCACAAGCTGCGCGTGGATAGCCGTGGTCGCCTGGATATCGACGAATACAAGGCCTTGCTGAATAACCGGGTGGCCATCGTTTCGGTGATGTGGGCCAACAACGAATCCGGCACGATCTTCCCGGTCGAGGAAATGGCCGAACTCGCCCATGCCATGGGCATCCAGTTTCACACCGATGCGGTGCAGGCCGTCGGCAAGCTGCCGATTGACCTGAAACGCAGCAAGATCGACATGCTCTCGCTCTCCGGCCACAAGCTGCATGCGCCCAAAGGCATCGGCGTGCTTTACCTGCGCCGCGGCACCCGCTTCCGTGGTTTGCTCAAGGGCGGCCAGCAAGAGCGCGGCCGTCGTCCCGGCACCGAAAACTCACCCGGCATCATCGGGCTGGGCAAAGCGGCAGAACTCGCCATGCAGCATTTCAGCACGGAAAACAATGACGTCCGCTATCTGCGCGACAAACTCGAAAAAGGCATCCTCGCCAAGGTCCCGCGTGCATTCCCCACTGGCGATCTGCACAACCGCCTGCCGAATACCAGCAGCATCGCGTTCGAATTCGTCGAAGGGGAAGGCATCCTGCTGCTGCTCAACAAGCTGGGCATCGCCGCCTCGTCCGGCTCGGCCTGCACCTCCGGTTCGCTGGAACCCTCGCACGTGATGCGTGCCATGGGCATCCCCTACACCGCCGCCCATGGCACCATCCGTTTCTCGCTGTCGCGCTACAACACGCTGGAAGAAGTCGAACGCGTCATCGCGGCCGTGCCGCCTATCATCGAACAGCTGCGCAAGATTTCCCCTTACTGGGGGGAAGCCGGTCCGGTGGAAGATCCGGCCAAGATGTTCGCCCCGGCTTACGGCTGACCCCTGCCCGCCCCCGCTCAGTTCAACGGGCCGGGGGCTTGCTGCCAGAATGCCTCGTCAAGCAGCAGATCGCGCGTGGTCTCGGCCTCGCCCGGATTGGCAATCACCAGATGCAGGCGTGACGGTCCACTCGGCGGCGTTTCCACGATCCACGAAGCCAGCGTCTGCGCATTGTGGCCAGAACCGGTGCGCCACAGGCTGCGATCCGGCCCGGCATTCTGGTCGCGACTCATCACGGAAAACCGGGCGGCGCTCAGTGGACGCGAGGCTTCGGCGAGCAGCGTATCGATGCGTGCCAGGCGTGTCGCACTGCTCGCGCCAACCTTGAAGGCGGCAAACTCGGGCATGGCTGGGTCGAGATAATGATTGGTGTGAGTGGCCACGCCATGATCGGCAAGCTTCGTGCTGTATTGACCATTCAGGCCGATTTCCACCGTCAGCAATCTGCTGCGATCCGAAATCAGGAAATAATTCGGCCAGGTATGACCGAACAGGCTGTCGGCATCGGCCAGCACGGCATCAATGCTGGCGTAGCCCGCCATGATCCTGTTCATCACGCCATGTAGATCGGTCCCCGCCATGCTGAGTTTTTTCGGCACATTGGAGGAGGCGGAAATGATCGTCAGGCCTTTTTCATTCACCCCGGCCTTGATGCCCGGATCCTCATTCCCTTCGGCATACAGGCCCAGGTAGGCCAAGCCGTTTTTCGGACGGACACGCTTGAGCACCTGGTGGTGATCAGGCTTCCAGTCCCGGTTCTTCGAGATCAGCGTGCCGCCTCCGGCATCCGGTCCGGCAGCGCCCCACAGGGTACAGGCCAGCGCCGAAGCCGGCAGCCAGGCCATGCATCCGAGCAAACCTGAAAACCCATACAGGGAAGCCCCCATTTTCTTGTCCATGATTCAAGTCCTGTCACAAAACATCGACCACGCCAGGCAGCCAGCGTACCCCTCATTTTGCATGCCGCTCACGCACAATCGGCGGCACGAATTTGACGGAAAATTTCCAGCCTTCAGGCGTCGCCTTGAGGATCAGGGATTTGGAATTGGCGCCCTCTTCAAACACCGGACCGGTTCCAGCCAGCTCGATGGCGCCCAGCCCCTTGATGACGCACGCGCCGGGCAGGGTCACGAACGCCGATTCGGCAGCCACGAGCACGAACTGCCCCTCCTTGGATTCCGAACAGGTCAGGCCTCGCGGCACGCTCGCGGGATCTGTTCGCCAGCCACTGCGCAAAGTGTCGAGCGCGTGGAGCAGCGCATCGGTGACCTTGATCGCAAGGCTGACTTCACACGATTTCACATGGCCCATTCGCAGGCTCCTGCTGTCATTGGTCGCCAGATACTAGTCCGTTTCCTGTGCCTGCGTGCGCAAGCACGCTTGCCACGGGCGTCCAGCCAAAAAGCTGGCAGGGCAGGATACGCCCGAAAATTGCCCTAATGGGCAGGTGCTGCAAAGCGGACTAAAGAAATGGTCTGCCTAACCGTTCAAGCTCATGAGATTTAGTATGGAATTAACTCTCTTGAGCAAATTTGATGCGGCATCACTGCGCTTGACGAGACACCCATTTCAACCGGCCCGCCCGGCACAAAACACAGAATAAAGGGAGTTGTATGCATACCGCTGCTTCGCAGAACCACGTCGTGCCCTTGCGCATGTTGGCCATCCTGCTCGCGATGATCGGGCTGGAAGCTCAGGCTGCCGATGCGTTTCCCCAAAAGATCGAGCGCTTGCTGCGCGAACACCAACTGATCCGCATGGTGAATGCGGATGTCGACACGGCACGCAAGCAGGTCTCGGTCGAATCCTCGGCCTACTACCCGCGCTTCACCTTGCAAGGCAATACCGGTACCGAGTACATCGACCGCGATACGGGCACCTCGGGAAACTTCAAGCCACGCGAGATCTCGGCACAATTCAACCAGCTCCTGACAGACTTCGGCGCCACCAGCGCACGCGTAGACGCGGCCCGCACGGTTGCCGACAAGGAAGGCTTCGAGCGCGACCTGCAGATCCAGAACTTGCTGCTTGCCGCTGTCGAAGCCCAGCTCAAACTGATCCGGGCCCAGAAAACCTTCTCCTTCGCCAAGGAATCCGAAGCCAACGTGCAACGCCAGACCCAGCTTGAAAGCGCCCGGGTCGAAGCGGGCCGTGGTTACGCCACCGACGTGCTGCAAGCCAAGGCCCAGCTCGCCGGTGCAGAGGCCCGCCGGGTCCGTGCCGAATTGCAACTGGCCGAAGCGGTCAACCGCTACAAGGCAGTCTTTGGCGAACAGGCCGGAGACATTGACGCCCTTCAGGGGCTGGATCTGCCAGCCGGACTCCTGCCAGCAGGCGAAGCCGCCCTTGACCAGGCCGTGCTCGAACAGAACCCCGACACCCAGGCTGCGCTCGCCCGCCAGCGTGTGGCCAGTGCCGAACGCCGCGCCCAGGTCAGCCGCGAGGTGATGCCCCGCGTCGACTTGCTGCTCTCACACAGCAAGGCCAACGAGCAGGATGGGGCTGCCGGCAAGAAAAACGACTCGCGCGCGATGGTCCGCCTGAACTGGAACTTCGATCTCGGCCTGCGTGCCATGCATGTATCCGACGCCACCCTCGCCGCACTGGAATCCGCCACCGCCAAGACCGATTACGTCCGTGTCCAGGCCAGCGAAGAAGCGCGCAGCGCCTGGGCCAACTGGCAAATGTCGAAACAACGCGCAGGCTACCTCGACAATCAGGTGCAGATTTCCGCGAACTTCCTCGATCTGGCCCGGCGTGAACGCGAACTGGGGCGTCGCTCGCTGCTCGACCTGCTCAACGGTGAAACTTCGTTGATCAATGCCCGCAGCGATGCCATGGAAGCCCATATTGACGAAACCATCGCGTCTTTCCGCGTCATGCGCGCGGCCGGCCGCCTCGAACCCGGCCTGTTCTCGCAACCCGGCGTACTGACCGACACCGCCCGCTGGGGGATGGTCACCGCCACGCCCACGGCAACCCCCGCCCCTGTCGAAGCACGCAGCAGCGCGCCGGAAACCCCGGTGCCCACGCCGGCACCCGCAGCACTTGCCGTCAATGACGCGGAAAAAATCAGCGGCTTTGTCGAAACCTGGCGCACCGCATGGGAGCGCGCCGATCTCGATGCTTATCTGGGCAGCTACAGCCGCGACTTCCAGCCAGCCAAAGGGTTGACCCGCGACCAGTGGGAAGCCCAGCGCCGCAGCCGCATTCGTGCTGGTGACCGGATCAAGATCGAGCTAGGCAAGCTCAAGATCGAGCCGACCGGACAAGGCTTCAGCGTGGACTTCGACCAGCGTTACCGCAGCGCCCGCCTGACAGACCATATGCATAAGCAGCTGGTCCTGCAGCGCGAAGGCGATCGCCTGGTCATCGTTCAGGAAAACGAGGCCGGCAAAGCGCCCTGAGCGCTTTCCGTCCCGTACCGCCCGCCCCGTCATCACCACGCCCAGGAAACGCCCCGCCCCGGCCTAGGGGTGTGGGCACAGGAGTACCCGCATCATGGCCGCTATCACGCTTCCGCAAGCCGAACTCGCGCAAATCAGCAGTTCTGTTCTCGAAACCCTGCAGCAGGCCCTTGCCAAAGGCGCCGCAGACCCTGGCGGGGCGGCCCTGGACCGCCTGGCCGAACTCCTGATGGCGCGTGGCCTCAGTGGCGACCAGAGCCTGCTGATCCAGACGCAGTTCCGTGCTTCATTGCGGCAATGGCTGGAGAACGCCGCCAGCAACGATGCCTTGCCACAGCTGAGCCAGGCCATCGACCAGTGGCTGACCCAGCTGCCGGACAGCCCGGTGGCCAATCCTGACGCATTCATACCACTTGGCAGTTCCAGCGCGTCAGCAGGATACATGCCTCCCCTGCCCACCAGTCCCCTGGCACAGCTCCCCGGCAATGGCCCACGCGCAGGCATCGCCGCAGAAATGCCGATACCCCGCGACCTGGGCAGCATCACGCGCCCGGAAATCACCGCCCTCAGCAGCGAAGGCAGCGACACCCCGATCAACGCCCCCGAAATCACCGTTCTCACCGGCGATGCCAGCCCTGCACTCGGCATCAGCAACAACCAGAATCCGGAAGTTACCGCCCTGACCAGCGAAAGCGGCCAGGCGGTTTCCTTTGCCGGAGTCGAAACCGGTGCCGCAGGCGTGCTGGATCAAGCCGCCTCCAGTGCAATCCCGAGCGACATCGCGCTTGGCGGCAGCGACCAGAGCGGAACCGTTCCACCTTTCACCCCGCCGGTCAGCAGCCTGCCGCCGAGTGCCGTCAGCATTGCTGCCGCGCGCGCCAGCGGTCTGGAAGGCGGCCCTGGCAGCTTCCTCGAATTCACGCTGACCCGCACCCACCCCCACTCGGCCGGGAGTGTCACCTGGCAGATCAGTGGTGCCGACGGGGCCATACTGGGCACGCAGGGACTCAGCGGTACGGTGCAGTTCGCCGCAGGCGAATCCGAACGCGTGCTGAAGATCGAAATCGGTGACAGCATCGTCGAAGCAGATGCCACCTGGACAGTCACCCTCACCAGCAACGAAGCCGGGATCGTGATCGCCAACGGGAGTGCCGGCAGCCTCGTCATCGACGATGATGATCTGGTCTCCATCAGTGCGCTCCAGACCACGGTCGCTGAAGGCGAAGCCGGCAACAGTCAGACCCTGAGTTTCGTCATCAGCCGCGGCGAAGGCGATGTAAGCAATTCCGTGGACTGGTCCGTCAGCGGACTCGACGCGGCCGATTTCGGTGGCACACTGCCCTCGGGGACGGTCAATTTTGCGGTTGGCGAAACCAGCCGCCGCATCGACTTGCAACTCACGGGCGACCGCAGCATCGAAGCGGACGAAACCCTCACCGTCAGCCTCAGCAATCCTGGCGTGAACCTCGCGCTGGCCCCCCAGAGCAGCGTCAGCACCGTCGTGCGCAACGACGATGGCACCATCAGCCTCAGTGTCGATCAGACCAGCGTGCTTGAAGGTTCGGCCGGCAATGTAACTGTGCTGACCTATACCGCGACGCGCACCAATACCGAATCCGCCAGCAGCGTCGACTGGAGCCTCACCGGCGTCGATGCGACCGACCTCGCCAGCGGCCAG
>JAGTRY010000164.1 GCA_018262235.1 Pseudomonadota bacterium | reverse complement strand
ACCTCGTCTAGCAGCGGCTCGATGAAATGGCACAGGTGGTAGACCTGCTTGAGCTTGCGGCGGCTGTCCTGGTTGAGCTTGCCGTCGCGGGTGAGGATGTGCAGTTCCTTCAGCAGTTCGGTCGACTGGCCGGGGCGCAGCAGCTCGGCCAGCGGGTCGGCGAAGGCCGATTTCTGCGCGCGTGTGCCAGGGGTAAGGGAAGGCTTCATGGTCGGGAAATGCCGGGGCAAGGCCGAAGGGTATCAAATCGCTCGGCAGGGAAGAACCGCTCCGTATAATGCCGCCTTGCTGAAAGGGTTGTTACCGTGTCCATCGTCAATATTTCCTGCTACAAGTTCGTCACCCTCAACGACCGCGAAGCGCTCAAGGCCGACCTCACCGCGCGCTGCCTCGAACTCGGCCTCAAGGGCACCATCCTGCTCGCGCCCGAGGGCGTCAACGTGTTCCTCGCCGGATCACGCGCGGCGATCGACGCCATCGTCGCCCATTTGCGCGCCGATCCGCGCTTCGCCGATCTGCAACCCAAGGAAAGCCTGTCAGCCGAGCCACCGTTCAAAAGGATGCGGGTGCGGCTGAAGAAGGAAATCATCACCATGAAGCATCCGCTGATCCGTCCTGAAGCGGGTCGCGCGCCGTCGGTTGCTGCGGCCGCGCTTAAGACATGGCTGGATCGCGGTTGCGACGACGAGGGCCGCCCGGTGGTGATGCTGGATACCCGCAACGACTACGAAGTCGCCGCCGGCACCTTCGACAATGCGGTCGATTACGACATCCGCATCTTCAGCGAATTCCCGCCGCGCCTCGCCGAGCGCCTCGGCGATTACGCGGGGAAGACGGTGGTGTCGTTCTGCACCGGCGGCATCCGCTGCGAGAAGGCCGCCATCCACATGAAGGAGATAGGCGTCGAGCGCGTGTATCAACTCGAGGGCGGCATTCTTAAGTATTTCGAGGAAGTCGGCGGCGCGCACTTCCACGGTGACTGCTTCGTTTTCGACGAGCGCGAGGCGGTGAGTGCGGATTTGCAGCCGGCTGCCGGCAGGATGCATCGGTAGGGGGTGAGATCGGCGGGGGGCGATCCGTTGCGGCTCCGCACCCCACCGCAGACACGCGGCCCTAATGGCCAATGCCTATGCCGACAGACGGCCACGGCGAGCCCACCATGAATCCATCCGTTCCGTTGCCGCGCATCAGGGTAGTGTCAGAAGAACGAATCGCCGCGCGTTCCGGCAATGCAAAGGCTTGCGAGCCCGATTTGAAATTGGCCACTGCACGTAGCAAGCGATGGCAATGAAGATGGGTATGCAGATTGAACTGCAGGCCCATTCCTCGCCCTTTTACCGAACCCCCTGGTGGAAACGAAATCCCTTGTAGGCGAGGATCACGCCATCCGGCGTGATCTGCTCCAGGTTCAGCCCCGGTGCCAATTGCTCCCCCTGTTCGGCCATGTCGCCATTGATCATGACGCGACGTTCCTTGGGATTGCTTGAATAGGCATGAAACGCGATCGATATCTCCGGAATCTCCCGCTGGATGGGGGGAGGCAGTTCATCCAGCGCCATGATCCTTCTTCCTCCCTCGTCGGCCGTTCCGGTCGGCACCGCCGCGTCCTGCACCGGCATTCTGGTTGCTTCGCGGACGCCCGTATCGTGCCGGGGCAATGGGGAGAATGACGCATTGTCAGCGGGTTCTGGGGTGACTGGTCTCGTCGCAGGCGCCGCCAAACCGCCAGGTGGCGTTGCGGACGTGGATTGACGCGGTGGCGGCTTGTGTTGCGACTTCCCGATCAATTCAGGTGACCCGGAAGGGGACGCGGGCACGGCGAGGTGCGGGCTCAAAGCGATGGGCATCGGGGCGATGGGTTCGGCTGCAGGCGTCGGATGCTTCATCTGCCATGGTCGCAACCAGCCAACCAGAATACCCGCGCAGATTAGGACTGCTGCAAGCGTACTGTTGATCAGATACCGCGGTCGCCTGGGGTCCGTCGCCGTTGCCTGTACCGTCAGCAGCGTTGGCGTCGCGCCTCGCTGACGCTGCTGGTCGGATTTCCTGAGTGCATCGAGGATGTACGACATGGCTATATTTCCCCTTGCTCGCGTAACAGCTTCGGCGCCGTCTGATCCGCCAGACTCGCCAGACGGATCAGGGTTTGCGGGCCAGCGCTGCCGTCCGGTATCAATCCCTGAGACAGCTGAAACTGCTTGAGCTGACGTACCAAGGTCTCGTCGAACACCCAATCCCTGGCTGTCTCCACCGCTCGACCTTGCACCTGTGCGAGCTGCCTGCTCAGCCATTCCACGGCCGGACCGCGATCACCTGGGCGGACGATTGTTTGCGTTACGGGCGGTACGCGCCACAGCAGACTGTAGTACCCCGACCATTGCGAGGCCAAAGCACTTAGCGCGACCGTTGTCGTATGGGAACCGATGGCGAAGGTGGCCGTTTCAGGACCCAATGCCGTGAGCGTTGCAAAGAATTCGCGGCCCTGCTTGTCACGCATGCTCAGTACGGCCGGCCGGTCTGACTTGCGCAGTTCATCCAGTCCGCCGCGGCCCGCGCGGCAACGCAAGCCAAGCGTTTCAGCCTGCAGGCAGGCGTCTGCGCCCTGGTAGTCGGCGCCCCATGCTCTGAAGAGTGCGGCGTATGCCAGATCCTTGCTGTGCGAATGTGGCTCATTAGCCGGCCATGCGAGCAGAGCTGGCAATGCCGATGGGGTCGCGTTGGGTTGGCCTACCGCTTCCCTCTTGTCTGCGGGCAAGGCCGACGGTACGACGGTCCGTTGGACAGCGGCCGCTTTGGGCCCAGGCTGCTCGCGAAAAGCCGCCACCGCCAGCGCCCCCCCAACCAGCAAAATCAGGCTGGCCGCAAGAAATCGCAGCATGTTGCGACGCTGCGGGGAAGGCTGGTGAAAAACCTCACGTGCCGCCTGCTCGAGTGTTGCTCGATCAACCCGCTCCTTGCCTTGCGCATAGGTACCCAGCAACGCTCGATCGCACAGCACGTTGATGATGCGCGGAATGCCGCCGCTCAGTTGGTGCAAGCGGCTCATGATCGCGTGAGGAAACAACTGACGTTGCGTGCCCGCAACCCCGAGTCGATGCTGTACATAGGCAGCGACTTCCGTCTTGCTCAGCTTCCCCAGGTGATAGCGCGCCACGATGCGCTGCGCAAGCTGCCGTAGTTCCTGACGCTCCAGCATCGACGCCAACTCGGGCTGGCCGATCAAAATGATCTGCAATAGCTTGCGTTCATTGGTTTCCAGATTCGTGAGCAGCCGCATCTGCTCCAGCACATCAGCCGAGAGGTTCTGTGCCTCATCGATAATCAGCACTGAATGCCTGCCATTGGCGTGCGCGTCTAGCAGGTGCGCGTTGATGCAATCGACGAACACCTTGATGCTGGTATTGCCGGGCGGACAGGCGATGCCGAATTCAACGCAGATGGTCGAGAGCAGTTCTTCCACCGTGAGCTTGGGATTGAAGATGTAAGCCACGTCGCAGGATTCCGGAATCTGCTCGAGCAGGCAGCGGGATACGGTGGTCTTGCCGGTCCCGACCTCCCCCGTAAGCAATACAAATCCACCTTCGCCATTTACCCCATAGAGCAGATGAGCCAGTGCATCCTGATGGCGCTGGCTCATATAGAGATAACGCGGCGCTGGCGCGATGGAGAATGGGGCTTCGGCGAGGCCGAAGTAGCTCAGGTACATAGGGGTCATGGTGGAGATGCTGGAGCGCAAATTATTTTCGCCTCATCGACGCAACATTGTAAGGGGGGCAAGAATGCTGCTGGTCAGAATATATAACGAGGCATCGATCTTATTCGACCTGCGAAACTCAATAACACTATCGTTTCGATGGCAACCCGAAATCCTGAGCCGGACTCGGTCGCGCGTGCGCGTGTCGTGTGTCCGCGCTTCACGCTGACTGCATGGCGGACCTGTGAATCTGGCCGCGATCCCTTGGCAGGCAGCAGGGACGGGCGCGGGGGCCCATCCATTCCGAACGGCATGGAAGCTTGCCCGCCTGTTTCTTGACGCAAATCAAGATTTTCCTGGTGCTTTTGTTCTATGCTGCATAAGCGGTTTTTATGTTCCGTCGATCAACTCGATAAAAAGGAGACTTCAAGATGAGACAAATGATCTGGAAAGCAACACTGGCCCTGGCGGGCGGATGCATGCTGATAGGCTTTCAGGCCCAGGCAGGCGATGCCAGCGCCGGCAAGGCCAAGTCTGAAAAGTGTGCCCAGTGCCATGGAGACAATGGCAAGGAGGATCCACCCATCGCCGGCATGGAGGAAGCGAAATTTATCCAGGCCATGAAGGCTTACCAAACAGGCGAACGCAAGCACAAGAAGATGGAGAAGGCGGCA
>JAGTRY010000163.1 GCA_018262235.1 Pseudomonadota bacterium | reverse complement strand
GAGGATACGGCGATAGCCCGAACTTTCAGCGAAATTTATCGCGTACTCCAATAACTTGCGCCCTGCGCCGCAGCCACGCGAGTTTGCCTGAACGTAAAAACCGCAGAGTTTCAAAGACTCCCGATCTTTCTGCGCCAGAATAAGCGAACCAACGACCTGCCCGTGCTTTTCAGCGACAAACTCAGCTGCCGTAGAAGCAGACCCAGCGCCAAACATTCCAAGCTCACGGTCGAAATTTTTGAAATCGGCAACTAGACCAAACTCATTCATTGATTCTGCGGCAATGGCCTGCACCACTTCACGATCCTGTGGCTTCCCAAGGCGAATGGTCAGAGAGTCGGGGGAGGATGACTCAGCGTGCATAGGGCTGCGAACAATTGCCTAATGTTTGAAATAAGGGGCAGGACAAAGCGCTAGCTTTGGACTGTCCCTGTTGATTGAAGGGTCTGCGAAGTAGTCGGGCTGGGGCCGCAAATCGCCCCGAAGAAACACCGTTTCCTCATGTATTGGACGCGTCATCGTGAAAATTGACCCATATATAAATCAGTCACTTAAGAGGTGTTTCTTGAGAGGCGTCTCTGCGCTCCTCTGGGCTGAATAAGTGAGCGACTGGATTCAGCCATTGTTGCAAGAACACTCGCGGTGGCGGGGCTGACAAACTGACTCGCGGAAAAATTCACCAAATCTACTGATGCGCCGGCCGTGCCCTGTCTTGCTGTGAGTTTGCCGATTGAGTTCGCTATTGCCTTGGGATTGTCGAACTTTGCTTGAAGAGTTCTCTTGAGACATCGGGCAAGAAGATCGGCAATCTGAATTCCATCTGAGGACTTAGAGTCTGGAAAGTCAATGCTCTCGCGCAGCATCCTTCCTAAATCATGGCCTTCCATATATGGAAGGCCATGTTCGGTATGCAAATGGTCAGGGTATGTTTCCTCCGTGAACTCGAAACGCTTCATGTGGCTGTAATCGAGGCCGCGATACAGGGTCATCGGGTAGCGGATCGAGCGGGCCTGAATGAGTGCAGGCGCAAGTTTAAGAAAAGCCTGTTCGTAGCTTGTCCGAGTCTTGCCTTTGGGATCGATTCTCCATCTGAAGCTTGACAAGGTTTGAGGATGCCGTTGTGCAAAGTATGTCGTTGCCTGGCTGATGACGTTGTAGAGAAGTATGCTCTGACAGAACAGTTGAACATAGAGTTGAGGCGAAAGACGTTCGATCTGTTCTGCGAGGAGCGCTAGGCCGTCCTTGCCACCCGCGTACTTCATTCGCGAGATGTTCTTGCGAAGGTCGTCAACATGGAAGCGCTGATGATCCTGCACTTGTTCGACGGTTTGGGTTCCAGTGTCCGTTGCAACAGCGAAGAGCAGAATTGTCGGATGATTGATCTCTCGCAGCAGCTCAAGGTATTGGGAGTCCTTTAGATTGAACTTGACCTCTTGATGCGGTAGTGCAGCAGCGCTTCTGCGGAGGTCTGCGAGTGCAGATTGAATAACTCGACGGGCTGGCTCAGCCGTGGCAACGCCTACGACTACGCTCCAGCTTTCTGGTGCGCTTGCGCAAGTGAATGTCCCGGATTCGTCGATGTGGATGTTCACGGGCGGTGGCTTTGAGACGCCTAACGTCTGAATTAACCGGCTGGCGCGGCTTTATCGCGCCAGTCCGTGTTGAATGATGGGTTAGGCTGCGTGTGCATGTGCAGATGGCGTTGCGCACCCGACAATTGCAGGGGCTTCTTGAACCAATGCATCATTGTCTATCGCCGCTACCATAAAGAGTGCAAAATCTACTCGCCGAGTGATATTACTTTCAAGAATGCGATCACCTACGTGTTTGCTCCACATGGGCAATCCTTGGCTATCACCTTCTTCCAAGTTACTACCGCGAACCACGGTCCAACGGCCTTTGCTGCCAAACACCCTTTGGCACGCCTCGATTTGATCGTCAATGTCAAGAAGCCGCGTAAGCAAACCTATCCAACGGGCGGCGCGTTCTTGCCATTTGAGAGAGTTGGAGAACTTATCAAGTCCATCGCGTGTGATGTGCCAGCCGCAGGAAAATATCAGACGTGCCTCCGGGCGTGCAAAGTCAAGAACGGCTTGCGCAGTGCCTGTAGCATATTGCTTGCGCCCCCAGGGAACCAACACGGTGAGAACCGCATCACAATCCGCGACAGCGCGTTTGATAACGTCGCGGTTGTTCGTAGCGCCGGAGAAGATGGTGATGTGGTTCTTGAATGGATCGAGCTTGGCAACGCTAGATTTGCGGCAGACACCATTCACTTTGTAGCCGCGATCAAGGCAATGCCGCACCATATAGCGTCCGAGTTTGCCAGATGCACCAATAATACAAACGGTCTTCATCGAGAATGTTCCTTTGGATTGAACTAAGCTGACGCGCCGCCTAACGTTAAGTCGAACTGATGACGGAGTACTTTCCGTCATGATGTACAAAATCGGAAACACGCACCTCAATGTGCAGCAAGCTTAATTCAATCAATAGCTTGATCCTGTTTAGCAGCGCCTAAAAGCATGGAAAAATCGTCATTACCGAACTCGGCTTCACCAACACAAGATAAACGAGAGGCGCATCGTGTTGTTCAGCAGCATGAATACATCTCGAAGGGCCGCTTTCTGGCTATTGTGCGAATGACAGGGAGTGACCGATTGTTGCCTGCAGATCATCACCGGTCAAGAAGTTGATTTGCGGTAGTCAGTCGTCAAGAGAAAAATCTGTCAGGTCGCATGCGTTTCCGCAACATCCCTTGAGATGGCTGGAGCGCCCCCCCGGAAAACCGGGCTTTACTGGTTGAAGAAATAGTAAGCAGCCAGTCCTGCGACTGCAGCAAGAACCAACCACCACGGGATACTCGGCGAGTCCTTGACCGCTGCTGGTGAGAGCCTATTCGTCGGGGATCGGGCATCCAGCGACAGTGCTTCGACTGCATCTTTGGCTTCCTTCAGGCCCAACCCCGTCTGCTCGCGCAGAATCCGGATGGCTTCGATCTTGTTCCCTTTCTGTAAGGCGGTCATCACGGAATCCGTGAGGGGCGCCAGAGGCGCGGTTGGCGGCCACGGAATGGGCTTTCCGCTCAGGTGCGCCTCGATGATGTCCTTTGCATCCTTCAGATCAAGATCCGTAGCGGCGCGCAAGTGCTTGATGGCGGCGATCTTGTCGCCGCGCTGCAGTGCTTCGAGTACCTCGGCGGGGAGTTGCGGTGCGGTATCGGACATTTATTGCCTTTCCTGTGCGCGGGCTGCGGCTTCGGGGATTGTACGAAGGCCGGAGGCCAAGTCAAACGCGCGCCGGAAGAAGCCCCCGGAATGCCGGCTCATTCATCGACGTCCTCTTCCGGAAGAATTTCGTCTTCGCTGTCTTCATCAGGCACGGCTTCCTCCTCCGGCAGAACTGTGCCGCCGGGAAGCGCTTCGAGCCTGATCGGCAGCACGAGGGTTTGCGCGAGGCTGCCTTCGATCTGCCCGGAAATGTGAAGCACCCCGGCCAAGACGCCAGTGCCAGGATCGTGCTTCAAGCCAAGATACATATCGTACAAGGCGCCGTTCAGCCCTTCCCGGAGCTGCGCTTCCATTTCGGGGCGTTCGTTTTGGTGCGTGATGACGCCGATCCCTGCCGCCGCAAGGGAGATGATCACACCGCCAACGCCTCCGACGGCCGCGGCGGCCGCACTAGCCCCTCCGCTGGTGGCTAGCCGGGTCACCAGCCTTTCGCTGGTCTGCCTCGCCACCGGCGCGATCCGTGCGTCGAAAAGCCCGCTGTGTGCGTCATCGGCGTTCTTTCGGATTTGCGCCATCAAGTTGGCATAGGCGGACAACGCAGCCGGGGAATCGGCATGCACGATCTGCGAGAGCGAAGCACCGCCCGTAGCTGACTGTGCGAGGGCAATCGCGGGAACGCTTTCGAGCCGCCTGTCGAACTGATCCGCGGGAATGCCATAGCGCGGAGGGATTCCCTGAAGCTGCTTGCCGAGCACGCGGACATAGCGCGCCGTTGCTTGTTCCCTGATGGAAGAGGGGTCGATCTCTTCGGCGACGGGGTCCAGCACGCGATCGTGATACTGCTCCTGCAGGTAGAGGGACAGGCGGTTGATGGCCGAGTTTCTCCCGTCTTCGCTGCCGAGCTTGTACCACCCCACCTTGATGGCCAGCCATTGCTGTGTCCAGTAACCCGAAAACCACGGGATGTAGTCTGCCTCTGTCCGTTCCTGGACGCGCGCCCTCCAGTTCTCGACAGCGTCATACGCATGGAATCTTGCTTCTTCCACTGCGGCACGCGTGGCAGCGTTGATGTCGCGGTCTACCTGCCACCAGGTACTTGCCGTGACGTAGACCGGTGGGGGCGGATCGGGGACGCGCTCGGAAACGGCACACCCCGAGAGGGCCGAGACCAGGATCGCCGCAGC